>JAERSX010000694.1 GCA_016845285.1 Deltaproteobacteria bacterium
CCCCGGTGGCCGTGGACGGCGACCTCAAGCTGGTCGTCTTCGCCCACCCCTTCCTCCACGATGGGCGCCACGCCAACAAGGCCTGGGCGCAGGAAGTCCCCGAGCCTCTGAGCTCCATGACCTGGGGAACCTGGATCGAGATCAACCTCGAGACGGCCGAGAAGCTGGGCCTGAAGCGCGACGAAGCCGCCACCATCACCGCCGGGGGCCAGACCCTCGAGGTGAGCTGGTTCGGCAACCCCAGCATCCGCAAGGACACGGTCGCCATCGTGCTCGGCAACGGCCACGACAACTCTGGCCGGTATTCCCGCTACGGCGCCAACCCCATGAAGATGCTCGCGTCCAAGATCGACGCAGGCGGTGCCTTCAACTTCGTGAGCACGGGCGCCAAGGTGGCCCCCGTCGCCGACAAGGAAGCGCCGGCGAAGCGAGAGCTCGGCTCACTGACCAAGGAAGGTCGCGGCGTCAACTACGTGGTGAGCGCCGAAGATCTCGGCCATGGCCACGACAGCCACCACCTCTTGGGCATGCACCACCCGCCCGTCGACTCGCGCCTCACCGATCGCGGCCTGAACGACATGTTCCCCGAGCCTCACCATCCGACCTACCGCTTCGCGATGGCGCTCGACCTCAACCGCTGCACGGGCTGCGGTGCCTGCGAGACCGCTTGCTACGCGGAGAACAACATCGCGATCGTGGGCCCGGACGAGGTGAAGAAGAGCCGCCACATGGGCTGGATTCGTCTGGGTCGGTATTGGGAGGGCAACGAGGAGTTCCCCGACGTCCGCTTCCAGCCGGTGATGTGCCAGCAGTGCAGCCACGCCCCCTGCGAGGGCGTCTGCCCGGTGCTCGCGACGTACCACAACCTCGATGGCCTCAACGCCATGATCTACAACCGGTGCGTGGGCACACGGTACTGCGCCAACAACTGCCCCTACTCGGCACGGCGCTTCAACTACCACACCTACCGCTGGCCCGAGACCTACAACCTGCAGCTCAACACCGACGTGCTGACGCGCGAGATGGGCGTGATGGAGAAGTGCACCTTCTGCATCCAGCGAGTGCGGGCTGTCAAGGACGAGTACCGGGACAACCGGTTCAACGGCTCGGGTGGTGCCACGACGGTTCCCGACGGTGCCCTGCGCAAGCTCACCGCCTGCGCACAGGCCTGCCCGGCCGACGCCATCACATTCGGCAACGCCAACGACGCCGACGGCACCGTCTCCAAGCTGTTTGCCGACGAGCGTGCCCACAGCATGCTGGGCGAGCTGAACACCAAGCCCGGGGTTCGCTACCTCGCGCGCATCAACCACATCCCGAGCATCGCGAACGCCGGTGGGGGCCACGGCTCCGACCACGGCGAGGACGATGCACACGGCGAAGGCGCGGGCGAAGCCCATGGCGCCGCCAAGGACAACCATGACGGCGACGCCGCTCACTAGGAGAGCACAGTGAGTTCGATCACCTACGGGAAGGTCACGCGGGACATCCTGCGGCCCCTGTTCAAGCCGTCAGCTGCCTACATGGGCTTGCTGGGCCTCTGTGTAGCGGGCGTGGGGCTGCTGCTGTTCTGCTGGTACGTCCAGCTCACCCAGGGCCTCGGCGTCGCGGGCTACGCGCCGCCGGTCTTCTGGGGCGTGTACATCACCACCTTCGTCTTCTGGATCGGTATCGGCCACGCCGGCACCCTGATCTCCGCCATCCTCTTCCTCTTCCGGTCGAAGTGGCGGACAGGCGTCTACCGGGCCTCGGAGGCCATGACGGTCTTCGCGGTCATGACCGCCGGTCTCTTCCCGGCGCTCCATGTCGGGCGCGCCTGGAACGCCTACTGGCTGTTCCCCTACCCCAACCAGCGCGAGCTCTGGCAGAACTTCAAGTCGCCGCTGATGTGGGACGTCTTCGCGGTCTCGACCTACTTCACGGTCTCGACGGTTTTCTTCTACATCGGACTCATCCCCGACCTGGCTGCCGTTCGCGACAAGACCCGCGGCATCATTCAGAAGACCTACGGCTTCATGGCGCTGGGCTGGCGAGGCACCGATCGGCAGTGGCGCCACTACATGGCGGCCTACGGCTTCTTCGCCGCGTTCGCGACCCCGCTGGTCCTCAGCGTCCACAGCGTCGTCTCCTGGGACTTCGCCATGGCGCAGACCATGGGCTGGCACAGCACGCTCTTCCCGCCGTACTTCGTCGCAGGCGCCATCTTCAGTGGCTGCGCGATGGTCATCACCCTGCTGATGCCCATGTCCCTCATCTTCAAGTGGGACGAGTACATCGGAATGTGGCACTACGAGAGCCTGGCCAAGATGTGCCTGCTCACGGGCAGCATCCTGACCTACGCCTACGGCACCGAGTACTTCATCGCCTGGTACTCGGACAACCCCTACGAGTGGGGCATCTTCCACTTCCGAGCTGTGGGTGAAGACTACGCCTGGGTCTTCTACATGATGGTCTTCTGCAACTGCCTCGCACCGCTGATCTGGTGGTTCAAGAAGATGCGGACCAACCTCTGGGTGCTCTTCATCGTCTCGATCATCATCAACATCGGCATGTGGTTCGAGCGCTACAACATCATCGCCAGCGCCCTTGCCCACCAGTACGACCCCAACGCCTGGACCTACTACGCGCCCACCTGGGTGGAGATTGGAATCCTCATCGGTTCCTTCGGTTGGTTCGGCCTCTGGTTCACCCTCTTCATCCGGGTCATGCCCTCGGTCGCCATCGCGGAGATCAAGGAACTGCTCCGGCCGCCGCTGAAGAGCGACGAGGCAGCAGCATGAGCTACTTCGACCGACACAATCGGCCTACACCAGGCGCCGTCAAGGGGGTCTTCGCCCACCTCGACTGCCTGGTCGATGGTATCGACCAGCTCAAGAAGGCTGGCGTCAAAGACTTCATCGTCACCTCGCCGCTGCCCCGGCATGAGATCGAGGAGATGATGTACGAGGGCCGTCCGAGCCCCGTCCGCTGGTTCAACCTGGCAGGCGCCCTGTTCGGCGGCTCCTCGGGCTTCTCCCTGGCGGCCCTGACGCACCTGAACTGGCCGATGATCATCCCGGCGGGCAAGCCCCTGGTGTCCATCCCGGCCTTCATCATCATCACCTTCGAGGCGACGGTGCTCTTCGGGTGCCTGTTCACCTTGATCGGCCTCCTGGTCCACTGCCGCCTGCCGGCGAACGACCTGCAGTACGAGGTCAAGGACCCCCGCTACAGCGATGATCACTTCGGAATCATCGTCAACAACCTCACCGCTGACACCGCCGAGAAGGTCCGGGGCATCCTCGCCCACACCGGCGCCGTCGAAGTGAGCGGAATGGAGGCCGCCCATGCCTCGTAAGCTGACCTTGGGCCTCGGAATCGCCGGTCTCGCGCTGGCGTCCACCACCGCGGGCGCCTTCTACTGGGACATCGACATGGTCGATGCCGAGTTCGTGCGTGCCTTCGAAGCCCCCATGCGCGACCTGCCGGAGGACACCATCTCCCAGGGCCGCTACGTCAAGAACTACGACCGGATGACGCCTCAGGGACAGACCCTGGCCAACCCCTACCCGCAGACAGAGGCCAGCCTGGCCCTGGGCAGCAAGATGTTCGACATCTACTGCGAGACCTGCCACGGGGCGGACGGCAAGGGCGGCGCCGAGGTCGTCCGCGCCGGGCCCGGCATCAACCGCTACCCCGTGCCGCCAGCCATGCTCTCAGGCCCCGGCAACTCGCCTCAGATGCGTAGCGATGGCTACCTCTACCTGACAATTCGCAACGGCAGCAGCCTGATGAAGGGCTACGACGCCCAGATGGACGACCACGAGATGTGGGCTGTCGTCCAGTACATCCGCACCCTCGAGGGCACGGCGTATACGCCTCCGGCCCCCGCCGAAGATCCGGAGTGATCAGCTGATGGCCACCAGAAACCTGGACTTCACCCAGATCATCGCGAGCACCCCGCGGAGCGTACCTGCAAAGGTACGGCTCGGCGCCTTGGTGCTCGTCGTCGTGGGCCTCCTCGCCGGCGGCTACGGGATGGTCTCCGACGCCAACCGGACCTTCACGGCCTTCGTGTTCAACTTCATGTACTTCATGGGGATCGCCCAGGGCGCCTTCATGCTGTGCGTGGCCATGAGCATCACCAAGGCCCGCTGGGGCCGCCCCCTGAAGCGCTTCGGAGAGGCCCTCTTCCTCTTCACGCCAGTGCTCTACGTGCTGCTCGCGGCCTTCTTCCTGCTTGGTGGCCTCGACATCTACGAGTGGACCGAGTGGCATGAGCCCGGGTTTACGGAATTCGTCCCTCACCACAAAGAGCTCTACCTCACCAAGCCCTTCTTCATCGCCCGCATGCTGGGTGGCCTGGCCGTACTCATCGGGCTGAGCTTCCTCTACCTGCGGTCGTCGCTCCGGGCTGATCTCGGCGTGGCCGCCGAGGCCTTGGGCGACAAGGCTCCAGCCTGGTGGGGCAAGTTCACGGGTGGCTGGAAGGGTGCCGAGGCTGAGGCCGAGGCTCAGGCCAACTTCCAGATGCGCATCGCGCCGCTCATCGCCATCGTCTACGCCATCGTGTTCAGCTTCATGGCCGTCGACATGTCCATGAGCCTCGCGCCGCACTGGTTCGCGAACATGTTCCCGGCCTGGTACTTCATGAGCTGCTTCTGGAGCGGCCTGGTCTGGATGGGCATCATCAGCCTCATCAGCCGGAACTGGCTCGGCATCGCCCACCTGCTCACGGGCAACATCTACCACGACCTCGGGAAGCTCACCTTCGGCTTCACGATGTTCTGGGGCTACACCACCTTCGCCCAGTACCTGCCCATCTGGTACGGCAACATGACCGAGGAGATCGGCTTCGTGCTGCTCCGTACTACGGTCGAGCCCTGGGCCACCATGAGCAAGATCGTGGTCATGTGCTGCTTCCTGGTGCCGTTCACCATGCTGCTGTCGCGCGGGCTCAAGAAGATCCCACCTGCCTACCTCTCGGTCACCGGCATCATCGCCGTGGGCATCTGGCTGGAGCGCTACACGGTGGTGGTCCCGAGCGTCTGGAAGCACGACACCTTGCCACTCGGCTTCATCGAGATCGGCATTGGCCTCGGCCTGCTCGGCGCCATGATCATGGTGGCGACGACCTACCTGTCCAAGGTGCCGCCCGTCCCCATCAACGACCCCTTCATGAAGCCGCACCCCGACGAGGTGCATGTGCACCCGAGCGGCGCTCACTGAGCCGCTCACCGCTTCGTGTCTCGAACCCCTGCCTCTCCCGGCGGGGGTTCTTGCGTCGGGTCCCATCAGCGGAGCTGAACTACCCCAGCGTCGTCGACCGCTGCAGCCCGTCCCGGTAGTTCGGGTTGCGCGGGACGAGCTCCAGCGCCTTGCCGTAGCAAGCGGACGCATCTCGGCGGTCGTGGCGCATGATGGCCATCTCCCCCTGCTTGCTGAGGAGCTCGGCCGACTGGAGGATGATGTCCTCCTCGATGATCTCGCGGCGGTATTCGCGCCTCCCTCGGTCCGGCTTGAGCCGGGCGTGGGCCTTGTCCAGGCTCGCTCGGATGGTCTCCAGGTCCTTCAGGCTCTCCGGAGGCAGACCATCGAATCGAGAGGCATCGTAATCGCCCGTGAGGCGCTTGTAGGCCTGTTCCACCTCGTGAGGGAGGCAGATCCAGTGAACCTCGAGGATGTCGAAGTGCGAGGCGCTGGCGGTCTGGATTCGCTTCCGTCGGATGTTGGCCATGTTGCGGGCCAGCACCTTGGCGATGTCCTCGCGCTCATCGAACTGGAGAAAGCCAAGGTCGTCGAGGGAGAGCAGGGTGGATGTGGTCTTGGCACGGGACAGCGGGGAGACGGAGAAGAGCTCCCGGGTCCGCCACTGATCGGAGTGCATGATCTCGATGAGCTTGCGCTCCTGCTTGTTCAGCCTCATGTCGGTGAGGATGGTCACCACCTCCTTGGGGAAGCTCAGGTAGAGATCGAGCTTCGGCCGAAGAAGGGCCGCGACCTCTTCGGCAGGCTGCGAGGACATGTGCTGGAAGAGGGCGCGGAAGAGGAGCGTGGGAACCGGCAGCGGCACCGGGAGGAAACGCTCTGGCAGCTTCGGCAAGACATGGAAGGTCCATTCGCCGGCACGCTGCGCCATGACCCGCTGCAACAGGTACTCGACCTGCTTTCCCAGCACCATGATGAGCTGCGGGTAGGTCATGACGTTCATCTCGATGAAGGCCTCGCCCTGCCGCTGACCAGACTGCTCCATGAGCTGGAGGCTCTCTTGCAGCTGCTCCTTGGTCACCTGCTTCGCACGGTAGAGCAGCACGCCGAGGACCTCGTCCTCGCGCATGGGCTCGGTGCGCCAGCCCACCGGTCCACCCTTGCTCCAGAAGCCGTACCGCACCGTGCCATCGGGCTGTGCGACCGTGAGCAGACCCGTGACCCGATCGACCGCCAGCTGGACCATGGCGTCACGCAGGCTGCGGTCCGTCATCGAGCCGCCGATCGTGGGGGGCACACCACGGAGATCGGGAACCTTGAAGCCCCGGCCACGCCGCGCCCGTGTCTCGCCATCGCCGCTCTCTTCGGCCTGATCGAGGAGCTGTTCCGCCTCGGCTAGCAGCTGCCGTGCATCCTGGAGCTCCTGCTCGAGCTCGGCGATGCGGGTGTCCCTGACATCGACCTCGCCCGTCCCCACCTGGAGCTGCCCCTGCGACAAGAGCCACTCCCTGACCTCGCCGATGACGTCATCGATCTTCGCGAGCTTCTTGCGGCCTTCGACATCGAGCTTGGGGAGGCGCAGGGCCACGCTGCCGTCAGCACCACGATGCACCACTTGGCCCGTGATCGGGCCGATACGGCCGATCAGGGGAACCACCAGATCAATGCGCACCTCTGGCGCCAGCTCCCCCTCGAAGGTGCCCGCGGGGATCATGAGCGCGCCCTGACCAATGCCCTCGGAGTACTCCGCGAACCAAGTCGCCAGATCGTCAAAGGTTCGGGTCACCCGACGAACGGCCATCAGTCCTCCTCACGTTGCGATGCTAGCACGGCGGGTGTGCCACGCAGCCAAGTAGCGACATCCACCTTGCCACTGCCGTCGGGACGGTCGATGACATAGCGCGGCAGAGCCAAGCCGCTCACTCGCCCACGGAGCGCGTCGTGGAGGGCAAGGCCCCGCTCGAGGTCCAGGCGAAACGCCGCACTTCCAGGAACCGGGTCGGGGTGGTGTAGGTAGTAAGGGAACACTCGCCGGGCCATGAGCGCCTCGGAGAGGCGGACCAGCACGTCCACGTCGTCGTTCACGCCGCGCAACAAGACCGCCTGGTTGAGCACGGGGACGCCGGCATCCACGAGGCGCGAGAGACCGGTGTCGACCTCTTCGTTCAGCTCGTCGGGGTGATTGCAGTGCACGACCACCCACAGGGGGGCGTGTGCTCTCAGCAATGCGACAAGAGGTTCCGTCACCCGCCAGGGTGCGGTGATGGGCGCTCGGGTGTGGACCCGGACGATGGGCAGCTCGGGGCGAGCAGAGGCAAGGACATGGGCGAGCCGGCTATCGGCGACGGCCAGGGGGTCGCCCCCCGACAGAATGAGCTCCCGTGCACCACTCGCCTTGGCGATGACCAGCGCCTCGTCGAGTTCCGAGAGGCTCGGGTCACGGGCACCCTCCTGATCTCGGCGGAAGCAGTAGCGGCAGTAGAGGTGGCACCGGCGGGTGAGGAGCAGGAGCATTCGGTCGGGGTGCTTCTGGACAAGCCACGGATGTGGACGAAGGGCCGCCTCTCCTACGGGATCGGAGACGTCACCGTCGCCATCCTCGAGCTCGGCAGGGACAGGAATGGTCTGCCGACCCAGAGCGTCGTCCGGCGTGCCCATTCGGCGCAGCCAGCTCCGCGTCACCTGCACGGGGAAGCGCGCGTGGGCCTCCCGCAACAGCGACTCGTCGAGCTCCTCATAGCGCTCGACCAGCTCTCTAGGGCCCACCATCCGCCCGGTTCGACCATTGCCGTGATACACGCAAAGCTCCGCAGACAGGCGGCTGTCCGCAGCCCGCGCCAGTCTATCGAACCACGGCCCCCGGAGCAGTCATGGCCCTGAAGTACGACACCTCTGACTTTCGGAACGGGCTGAAGATAGAGTTGGACAACGCCCCCTACGTGATGACCTACTTCCAGTTCGTGAAGCCAGGCAAGGGCACCGCCTTCACCCGGACCAAGCTCAAGAACATGCTCACGGGCAGCGTCATCGAGCGGACCTTCCGCACCGGTGAGAAGGTCGAGGCTGCGGAAGTCGAGGACCAGCCGATGGAGTACCTCTACGACGACGGCGAGTTCTACCACTTCATGAACACAGAGACCTTCGACCAGGTCCAGATCCTGGGCTCGGTCATCGCCGACGAGGCCAGGCTCCTCACCGAGAACCTCAAGGTCACCGTGCTCTTCTACAAGGGCCGCGCCGTGTCCGTGACGCTGCCACCCTTCATCCAGAGCGAGGTGGTCTACACCGAGCCTGGCCAGAAGGGAAACACGGCGACGGGCGCTACCAAGGCCGCCGAGCTCGCCTGTGGAGCCACCATCCAGGTGCCTCTGTTCGTCAACCAGGGTGAGACGCTCAAGGTCGACACCCGGACCGGCGAGTACGTGAGCCGCGTCAAGAACTGACCCCGTGCTCGATGCCCATCGTCTCAGGCAACGCGCCCGCATCCTGCGGGCGCTTCGTCGTTGGTTCGACGCCCACGGCTACCTCGAGGTGCACACGCCGGTCATCGTGCCAGCAGGCGCGATGGAGCCCTACCTCGAGCCGGTGCAAGTACGCGACGGGCAGCTCCACACGAGCCCGGAATTCGCCATGAAGCGGGTTCTCGCGGCGGGGCTCGGCCGCATCTACCAGATCGGTCCCTGCTTTCGGGACGAAGAGGTGGGGATCCACCACAGCCTCGAGTTCACCATGCTGGAGTGGTACCGCGTGGGCGCAGGCACGCCCGAGCTCATCGATGAGGTGGAGGCCCTGGTGGGAGCCGCCGCAGAGGCTGTCGAGGTCGAAGCCCCCATCTTCCGTCGGGTGAGCACCAGCGCATTGCTCGCCGATGACGGCGACCCCGACTCATGGTTCCACCGCTGGGTCTCGGAGGTCGAGCCCACCCTGACCATGCCGACCATCGTGACCGATTACCCAGCTTGGCAGGCGGCGTTGGCCCGGGTTCGAGGCGACGTCGCCGACCGCTTCGAGGTCTACTTGGGGGGGCTGGAGCTGGCGAACGCCTTCGCCGAGGAACCCAGCTCTTCAGAGCTACGAGAGCGAGCCACAGCAGCGGACTCTCTCCGTAGAGCCGCCGGGCGGAGCCCCCACCCGGTCGACCACGCCTTCCTTGACGCGGTCGATCGCATGCCGCGCTGTGCCGGCATCGCCATGGGCATCGACCGCCTGGTCATGGCACTCACCGGCGCACCGGACATCGCCGAGGTGCAAGCCCGCCATCCCGAATTGGGAGTCCGCCGGCCACCACCAGGATCCGGTTAGGGGCGCCGCTCCGGAGGAGCCATGGACCTCGAAGGCAAGGTCGCCATCGTCACCGGTGGGGGTCGTGGGATCGGGCGGGCCATCGCTGCCGAGCTCGGCGCGGGTGGAGCCAAGGTGGTGGTGCACTACAACCGCAGCGCCGAGCCAGCCAAGGCTCTGGCTGACGAGCTCGGCGGGATCACCGTTCAAGCGGACATCAGCACGGCCGAAGGCTGCGCGAGGGTGGCTGCGGCCGCCGAAGAGCTCGGACGCATCGACGTGCTGGTCAACAACGCTGGTGTCACCCGCGACGGTCTCATGCTGCGCATGGAAGACGAGGACTGGCGTGTGGTCCTCTCCACCAACCTCGACGCAGTCTTCCGACTCTGCCGCGCCGTGGCACCCACCATGCTGCGACAGCGCAGCGGCAGCATCATCAACATCACCAGCGTCTCGGGCATCCGAGGCAACCCTGGGCAGGCGAACTACGCGGCCAGCAAGGCTGCGGTGGCGTCGATGAGTCGATCACTGGCCAAGGAGCTCGGGCGACGAAGCATCCGCGTCAACTGTGTAGCGCCCGGCTTCATCGACACCGACATGGTCCAAGCCATGGATCCTCGCATCGTCGACGGCGTCAAGAAGGCCGTGCCCATGCGACGACTCGGGCGACCTGAAGAGGTGGCGCAGGTAGTGCGCTTCCTGGCATCGGACGCCGCCAGCTACGTGACCGGCCAGGAGTGGGTGGTAGACGGCGGCCTCAGCGTCTGAAGCGCGCGGTCCCACGCCGAGGCGTTCAGACCGAGAGCTCGGACAGCACACGCTCCAGCTCTTCGCGACCCCCGTCGTCGAGACGGTATTCGATGCCCATGCCAGGGTCTTGGCCTGGCGCCAAGGTCGGCTGGTTTGCACTGGACCAGGTGACCACACCGAGCAGCCGGATGGGCTCGTCCAGTCCTGGGGCACGCACCTCGATCTTGCACTCGCGGCCTACGGGCAGCGGCTTGGTCGTCTTCACGAAACAACCACCACGCCGGAGGTTCTCCCGGTACTCGCTGACCAGTGCATCCACGCCCCTGTACGCAAGCTTCAAGCGAGCAGGCTTGCGGCGCCGACGACGACCTTGTGGCGCCTTGGCGGGTGGCGGCCTGACGTCGAAGAGTCGCTCTTCGGACTTGGGAATCAAGGTCTCTTCATCCGGCGCAGGTACCGAGCCGCCACCCTTGAACTCCTCCGAGGCACGACCGGCCCTCGAGCGTGAGGCCGGAGCACGGTTGAAGATGTCGGTGCCCTCGTCCACGAGCGGGACGGCGAAGAGATCGTCGTCGGGCAGCATGGGGGGCGATGGCGCCTCGTCCTCCTTGCCTTCGTCCGGCATGGCAAAGAGGTCTCCGTCGGCATTGCGCCCGATGAGGTTGGGCTCATCCACGCCAAAGCGCCCGGTATCGACAACGTCCTGGTTGACGTCACTGTCGAAGTCGTCTGGGTCTTCACCGAAGTGGTCCTGCTCGGGCAGCTCGTCGGCGCCGTAGGCCAGCGGTGTCTCGTCGCGAACCGCAGAGGGGGTGTCCGGCAACGCATCTCGATCCGGGCGCCAGCCGTCCACTCCTGCACCCGCGAGCCCGATGGTGGCAGGGCGGGACTCTTCGTCGTCGAAGCCCACCAGCTCACCCTCCGGGATCGCCTCGAACTCACCGGTGTCGATCTCCGAAGCCGCGGTGTCACCGCCCAACGAGCTCGGCGGGAGATTGGGCATGCTGATGAGGGGGGTAGCTCCCGTCTGCGTGACCTCTTCGGAGGCTGCGGGAGGCAGCTCTTCGAGCTGGAGAGCATCCTCTGGTAGATCGACCAGCTCATCGCCAGCTGGAGCGCTCGGACCCGGGGCGACCGGGGCGACCGGTGCAGGGGTCGGTGTCGCCTTGGGACGTTTGCGCCCGAAGATTCGCCCGAGTAGCCCGGCCTGTCCCGCGCTTGCCTGACTGGCTGCGCGGCCAGGACCCAGGGCCGCGTCGAGGGCAGGATTCGCCCGCGGAGCCGGTGGAGCGGCCTCTTGCGCCACCGGTACAGGCGCCGCGGTGGCCGGCACACGAGACGCACCCTCGTCCTTGACGTCCAGGGCAACCTCGCCTTCGCCCTTGGCATACTCGGCGTAGTTGCGAACGGTGATCTGGCGCTTCTCTCCTGTGGCCGGCTCGACCGCCGAGCAGTGCAACATGCCGTTCATGTCGATGCGGAACGTCACCTCGACCTTGGTCTGCATGCGCGGAGCCGGGCTGAGCCCAGAGAGCACGAACTCTCCCAGGAACTCGTTCTCCTCGGCGAAGCGAGAGTCGCCCTGGCGCACCCGAACCACCACCGACTCCTGGTTGTCCTGAGAGGTGGCGAAGAGGCGGCTCGCAGCCGCAGGGACATGATTGTTGCGCGCGATGATGGGCTGGAAGAGCCCGCCGGCCACGTCGATGCCGAGATCGAAGGGGGTCACGTCTAGGAGCAACGGCCCCGGAGTCGACGTATCGGTGAGGCTGCTGGCATGGACTGCCGCACCGATGGCAACCACCTCTTCGGGATGCACGCCACGCGATGGCTGCTTTCCGAAGAGGCCTGTGATGGCCTCACGGACCCGCGGCATCCGGGTCTGTCCACCCACCAGGATGACGTCATCGACATCTGACAGGTTGAGGCCCGCCTCGCTCACGGCCTGGCGAGTCACCTGGAGCGTGCGTTCGACGAGATCCTCGACCAGTCCTTCCAGGACCAGACGCGAGATGGCGACCTCGAGGTTCTCACTGTTGTGGACCCGGGGGATGAGCACCGTGGTGCGATCGGTGAACGAGAGCTCACACTTGGCACGCTCGGCTGCGTCCTTGACGCGCTGCAGTGCCGCGAGATCGGAGCGCAAGTCGTGGCCGGTGCGACTCTGGAATTGGTCGGAGAGGTGGTCGACCAAGCGGAAGTCAAGATCCTCACCGCCCAGGAAGGTGTCTCCCTTCGTGGCCAGGATCTCGTAGACACCCTGGTTGATGTGCAGCACCGAGACATCGAAGGTGCCACCACCGAGATCGTAGATGACGACAGTCTTCTCACCGTACTTACGGAAGCCGTAGGCCAGCGCGGCCGCAGTGGGCTCGTTGAGCAGCCGTTCGCAACGCAGGCCGGCGAGCTTGGCGGCCTCGAGGGTTGCAGCACGCTGGGAGTGGTTGAAATACGCCGGCACCGTGATCACGGCCTCGTCGACAAGGTCGTCGACGGCGCGCTCGGCGATGCCCTTGGCAACCTGCAGGATGAGGGCGCAGATCTCGACCGGGCTGAAGGTCTGGTCGACCAGCTCCACCTCGCACATCCCATCGGCGCCCTCGACGATGGTGTACGCCATGCGCTTGCGCGCGACCGATGCCTCGTTGCTGTCGAAGCGACGACCCATGAGTCGCTTGACCGCGTAGCAAGTCCGGCGCGGCTCGGTGATGATCAGGTTTCGCGCCGCCTGTCCCACAATGAAGCGGCCATCGGCCTTCAGGGACACACAGCTGGGCAGGACCTTGTAGCCCTTCTCGTCCTCGAGCACGCGGGGACGGCCGTCGACGAGGACCGCAACAGCGGTGTTGGTCGTACCGAGGTCGATACCGATGGCTTTGCCCATGCGGGACGCGCTCCTGGAAGGGCAACCAGTGTACCAGTGCCTCTCATCAGCAGGACAGTGGGTCTTGCTACGTCGGCTCGGCGTCCTCCGAATCAGCGGGCACGCCTCCGAAGAGCGGAAGCTGCGGGTCCTCGGCGGTCGGGTAGGGGTCGACCGGGTAGTCGAGCGAGAAGCAGGCTTCGCAGAATTGGCCGCGCTCCTCGCCCTGTGCCTTCCGCAAGCCGTCGAGCGACAAGTACGCCAGCGTGTCGGCGCCGATGTGGTGACGGATGCTCTCGATACCCATGCGATGGGCGATGAGTTCCTCGGTTGTGGGTGTGTCCACCCCGTAGAAGCAAGAGCCACGGGTAGGCGGCGCAGTGATGCGAACGTGCACCTGACGGGCCCCCGCGTCTCGGAGCATGCGGACGATCTTCCGCGAGGTGGTGCCCCGGACCAACGAGTCGTCCACCACCACCACGCGGCGGCCCTCCAACACACCCCTCACCGGTGACAGCTTGAGCTTGACGCCGAAGTCACGGATCTGCTGGGAGGGCTCGATGAAGGTGCGACCCACGTAGTGGGAGCGCAGCAGGCCGAACTGGAAGGGCACGCCCGCTTCCTCGGCATAGCCGAGAGCGCCAGGCACGCCCGAGTCGGGGACGGGCACGACGACGTCTGCGGGCACCGGATGTTCGCGGGCCAGCAGGCGGCCCAGCTCGAGACGTCGGTCATAGACCATGGTGCCGAACACACGGGAATCTGGCCGGGCGAAGTAGATGTGTTCGAAGACGCAGGCCCGCCGAGGCTGCCGGGGGAAGGGACGGAGCACCTGCAGCCCTTCCCGGTCGATGATCACCATCTCTCCGGGCTCCACCTCGCGCTCGAGGGTGCCCCCGATGAGGTCGAGAGCGCAGGTCTCGCTGGCGAGCACCCAAGCGCCGCCCTTGCGACCGAGCACCAGCGGCCGGAAGCCGTGAGGGTCACGCACGCCCACCAGCGTGTCCTCGGTCATCAAGACCAGCGAGTAGGCGCCGCTCACCCGACTCAGGGCATCGACCAATCGGTTGATGAACGTCGGCTGCCGGGAGCTCGCGATGAGGTGGAGGATGACCTCCGTGTCTGACGTGGTGCCGAAGATGCTGCCCTTGTGTTCGAGTTCTTCGCGCAAGAGGGCGGAATTGACGAGGTTTCCGTTGTGGGCGATGCCGACCTGGCCGTCGCGGTAGCGCACCACGAAGGGCTGCACGTTGCGCACGGAGGACTCACCGGTGGTGGAGTACCGGACATGGCCAATGGCAAGCCCGCCACGCAGCTGGCTCAGCTCGGGACCACCGAACACCTCGCCCACCAGCCCACGCCCTCGAAAGGTCTGGATGGTGGTGCCGTCGCTGGCGGCGATTCCCGCGCCTTCCTGACCCCGGTGCTGCAGCGCATGCAGCCCCAGGTAGGCGAGGTTGGCGGCCTCGAGGTCACCGAAGACGCCGACGACACCACACTCGTCATGGAATTTGTCGGGCGTGAGCTGCACCGCTCTAGACCGCTGCTCCACCGGCCCGCTCCGCAAAGTCGTGGCCGAAGACACGAGCGAAGAGCGCGCGGTAGGTGTCACCCAGGTCGCCGATGTCCTTGCGGAAGACGTCCTTGTCGAGGGACTTCTGCGTGCCCTTCTCCCACAGCCGAGAACCATCGGGAGTGATCTCGTCGGCCAGCAGGATCTGGTTGCCATGCCAGCGACCGAACTCCAGCTTGTAGTCGACGAGGGTGACGTCGAGTTCGTCCCAGAAGGCCACCAGCGCCTCGTTCACCTTCAGGGCGGCAGCCCGCAGGTAGGCGAGCTCCCAGGCCTCGGCCCAGCCGAACATGAGGGCGTTCTCGTCGTTGATGAGTGGATCGTTGAGCTCGTCCGACTTGTAGAAGAACTCGACCAGGGGACGGGGCAGCACGCGGCCCTGCTCGATGCCAAGTCGGCGGCAAAGCGAGCCAGCGGCCACGTTGCGGACCACCACCTCGACAGGGATGATGTCCACCTTCTTGCAGAGGTGGTCGCGCTCACTGAGCTCGGCCACCATGTGGCTGGGCACACCAGCAGCCGTCTCCATGTGGCGGAGCAGATGCGCGGAGATGCGGGCGTTCACCGCCCCCTTGTCTCCGATGTTGGCGCGCTTGACGCCGTTGAAGGCGGTCGCGTCGTCCTTGAAATGGATCCAGACGAGATCGTCTCGGTTGGTGGCGAACACCTTCTTGGCCTTGCCTTCGTGAAGCAAGGGACCTTGGGTGACGCCAGCGTGATCGGGAGTGGTGTAGTGAAGCTCGGGCACGGGTCCTCCGAGGTGGCGCCTTCCCTATCCGGCGGCGTGCTGTGGCGCCGCGCCCGATCCGGGGAACTGGTGACCGGGAACGCAAAGGCAGGTCACGCTCGGCTCAGCTACCACGTCGACACAGCTTCGTATCGGTCGGGTCAGGTGCCTCGGGCCAAGGTGTAGCTGGGGCTCCGGGTCAGCGGATGCCCGCCACGTTGTCTTCCCAATTACGACCATCGAAGGGGCGAACCTCCCATCCCGAGAGCTCGACCCCGTCGAGGCAGCGGACGTTCACATCGACACCATCGGGGTGGGACCGGGGCACGTAGAAGGCGTGCATGCCGCAGGTGCCACAGAAGTGGTGTTGCGCCACGTGGGTCTGGAAGGTGTAGGTGGTGAGCACCTCGTGCCCAGTCAGCAGGCGAAATGCCGCCTGGTCGACGATGAGGTGGAGGAAGCCCTTCTTGGTGCAGATGGAGCAGTTGCAGTCGAGGGCCTCGCGGGCGCCGCCCAGCTCCAGATCGACCTCGAAGCGGACCGCACCGCAGTGACATCCGCCGCGCAGGGTTTCCATCACAGCCCCCGGTAGAGCGCCTTGAGCTGGCCCCGATCGCCCAGGCGCTCCCAGACCGTGTCGAAGGCCCAACGGCTCACACGGTCCATCAGCGCCACGTCGTCGGGCCCGACGCCGAGCCCGTAGGCCACACGGTCCCGGATCAGGGCCGCGTCGTGCAGGCCCTTGATCTCGCGATGTCCGGAGGCGACTCGCTGCAAGGTCGGGCCAGCTCGCTTCAACAGCGAGACGGCAGGCTCACCTGGTCTGGCACGCACTCCGGCGTCGGCCAGAGCTATCTCCACGAGCCGCCAGCCGTGCTCGATCCGACCGGTCGCGGCCGTCTTCCAGAGGGGGTCGCGCAGGTGACGCACGGTCAACAGCCGCTTCACCGGCCTCCAGAAGATGATGAGCCCCAGGATGGCCAGGAACAGCATGGTGAGCAACGTGCTGAGGAGGTCCAGGCCCTGCTGGGGCTCTTGTGGAAGCTGCTCCTGGATCTGCTGCTTGGCATTCTCCATGCCCTCTTCGAGGGTCTTCGAGGGCTGGCGGCCGTCATCCGATCGTTCTTGCTGCTGTCCCTCACCCTGCTCAGGCTGCTCGTAGGGTTCCTCCCCGTGTTCTCCGCCACCACCGTGGCCGTCGCCCTCCTCGGCTGGCGCGGTACGCCACAGGTAGGGGGCCAACAGGGCCGTGCCCACGCTCAGGCTGAAGGCCATGAAGAGCAGCATGACCCAGCCGAGGCAGGACAGTCGCGGGCGGGCGGCCCCCTGCTCGATGACGCTTCCCTTCAGCTGTGCATTGGGTGCCCTGCGCCACAGATGGAGCCGATGGCTCTCGCGGCTCACCAGGAACACGAGCAACAGCGTGACGCCCAGGGCCAACACCCCGAACGTGAAGACGTCCCAGACCACCCACTTGTCGCCTTCCACCCACTGGCTGACCTTGCCCTTGTTCTCGGCCACGATGATGGCGGTGCCGCTCGCGTACATCAGCGGCACCCAGCTGCCGAAGATGGCACGCCCCACGCGCAGGCTCCACAGCCCCGCCAGCGTGAACATGGGCCCACACAGCACCCAGAAGACGACGAAGATGGCCAGAGGCCCCACCGCCGCCATGCTGAAGATGCTGAACATCACCCCGACGGTCCACATCAGGCCCCAGTAGAGGTACACCAGCCAGTCGCGGACCCGGAGCAACGCGGCCAGCTGGCCGATGCCCACGGATGCAAACGTGACGACGGCGAACATCAGCAACACCCAGACCGACTCGAAGTTCGGGCTGTCCCACATGGCCGCCGCGCTGAAGCTGGCGAACATGGCGCTGAGGAAGATCCAGTAGGCGATCAACGGGCGAGCGAGGGCCTTGAGCTCGTCCAAGAAGACACGCCAGAGCGGCAGCCGGCGCTGACGCACTCCGGCTCCCGAGCCAAAGGCTCCTCGCGTGCGCTGCGCCTTGCTGCGAGCGGCACTTCGCGCGCGTGCACGTCCAGCCGTCGGTCGGGCAGTGGCCATCTAGGACACCTTCCGGGCGCTGGAGGACTGGCCACTCACAAGGCCGACCAGGCGATGGCCCGTCGGGCCGGGCTCGAGGCGGTAGACCGTCTCGCCGCGCATCTCGAGGGCCTTCATCGTCTTCTTGCCCTGGTGCCAGGCCACGATCCGGAGACGCCGTCGGGCGTAGAAGCGCTGCTGAAGGTGGTGCAGGTCCACGAATTGCCGGAAGAACGCGTTGCGATCGGAGCCGGCGGGGCCCGGCACCCGGAAGATGCGACTCGCGAGGCGGAGACCAGCACCCGGTCCTGGACCCACCCACTGCTCCCACAGCGGCGGCTCGCGCTTGCCCAGCGCCACGATGGGCGGCAGGTAGACCCAGGTGAAGTCCTGGCCGCCGAGTGACTCCTTGGGCGGCGGAAAGAACCGGGCAGACACCGCGACGGCATGGATGTCGCCGCCGATCTCGCCGATGACCTCCTGCAGCTCGTAGTTGCCCTGCCACCGCACCCTGGCACCGAGGTCTTGCCAGCGGCGGTTGTCGGTGCCCGTGCACGAGAGGTGCTCGACCCGGATGTTGCCCTCGCCATCGTCGGCGGCGGTGACCAGCGAGACCTGGTCACCCCGATCGATGAGCTCGCTGGCCAGCGAGAGCCAGGTCTCCACCAACGCATCGAGGATCTGCTCTACGCCGACGCCGTCGAGCAGCATGCGTCCTGGCGGCAGGTAGGTGTCGAGGAGGAGCACCACCTTGCGGGTCGTGACCTCCTTGGTCTCCGGCATGCGGACCTGGAGCCGGCCCGTGCGGATGCTCAGCCGCCAGTGGATCCGTCGGGTGTCGTCACCCGCGCTGTACTCCTTGAAGCGGAAGTGGTCCTCGGTGGCGAAGCGGTGCGGCCGCGTCAGCACGTCGGGTGCCTCGAGGCGGCTCCGGGGCGGCTCGATGATCTCCAGGGGCCGGAAGCGCGGGAGCACCTTGAGCTCGGCCGTGGCGACGCTGGCCACGCTCACCCGAGTGAAGCCCAGCGCATCCTGAAACCAGATGCGAGAGGGACCGAGCTGGTGGAGGCCGCGAGGCGTCCGACGGAATCGCCCGCTGACCACCACCGTCTTTCGGCGAGCGCCAGCACCCACGGCGTAGCGGCTCTCGGTGGACAGCTCAGCCGGGTTGGGATCCTCGATGAGCAGCTGAAAGCCGGCCGGCACCGGTACCTTCTCCAGGATGTATCGCTCCTCGGCATCCTCGCCGGACAGCACCACGGCCGGGGAGAGCTCGCGGCGGATGCCGGCCGTGCCGCGCCCCAGGCCAGAGGCGAAGGTCTGGACATGAAAGGTGGTGAGGAAGCTCGTGGCCCCGAGGACCCCATAGAACAGCAGAAGAGACAGCACAGCGAGCAGGCCCAGGCTGGCCCACTTGGCGCCCAGCGAGAGCACCACGAACCACAGACCCGTGAGCAGCGCTCCCCACCCACGTGGGGTCACGATGCGCATGTGGCGGTGGATGGAACCCAGCAGGGCGCGGAAGGAGAAGTGGCCCCTCTCGCGGAGGAAGGCCCGCTCACGACCCACCTTGATGACGACGCCCAGCCCCTGCAGCAGCAGCGGCGGCAAGATGAAGAAGCCGGCCAGCACGACGAGCACCATCGAGGTGTCCACCACCTCGCTCACCTCGAAGAAGGCGCTGGCTGCGAGGCCCACGGCAAAGGGCAGCACGAAGAGACCACAGCCATTCAGCGCGATGCCGCCGACGCTCAACAGGGGATGGGGACTCTTGGGGGCGCGCACGCGGGCCGACTCCTCTGGATCAGGTCAGGCCGCGGCTAGGCGGGGACGTTCACCTTCTCGAGCATGTCGGACACATAGGCGTGGCCGGTCTCGTCACCGCTCACGATGAGGCGGTGGGCGAGGACGTCGGGCGCGATGTGCTGCACGTCGACCGGCGAGACGAAGTCACGCCCCTCGGACATGGCCTGGGCCTGCGCGACACGAGCGAGCATGAGCACCGAGCGCGGCGACGGAGGCGAGAGGCAGCGACTGTCCGAGCGGATCGCGTTGGCCAAGGCCACGAGGTAGCCCTTGACCTGCTCGCTGATGAAGATGCGCGGCACCATGGCCTGCCAACGGAGGAACTCGCCGAGGTCGATGACCGAGCCCAGCGCGTCGACGGGCGGCTTCTCGGCGAGGTGGACGTCGAGCATCTCCATCTCGGCCTCGGGCGGCGGGAAGCCCATGGTGAGCTGCATGCAGAAGCGATCGAGCTGGGCTGCGGGGAGCTGGTAGGTGCCCTGGTGGTCGAGGGGGTTCATGGTCGCGATGACCAGGAAGGGCGGGGGCATCTTGTGCGTCTTGCCCTCGACAGTGACCTGACC
>JAERSX010000695.1 GCA_016845285.1 Deltaproteobacteria bacterium
GTCCAGGGCGAGAAGTCCATCGAGGCCCGCCGCACCGTGGGGCGTACGCTCAAGGTACGCAAGGGCTACCGCTACTGGCCCTGGGAAGGCGAGTACTGGGCCGACGAGCTCGGCTACTACCGCATCGACACCAAGCCTGACTGTCCCGCCAACATGTCGGTGGGCCAGTAGGGGCTCATCGAAGCTGCCGCAGCCGCTACTCGTCGTCGCCCTTCTTGCGACGACCGATGCGGAGGCGCCCGCCGCCCATGGCTGCGCCGAAGAGGTCGTCGAGTCCGCCGCCGCCGCCAGCCCCCGGGAGGCTGCGCTGCACGGGTGGCTTGGGCGCGGGCTCTGGCTCGGGAGCTTCGATGACCACCGGCTCCGGCTCGACGATCTCGGTGATCACGGGGCCGGTGCTGGCGGGTGCAGCCCGCAAGCTGAAGCGAGCGGTCTTCCGCTTCGAGCCTGGGCGGGCCCCCGAGGGTGAACCCGTAGACGGGGCACGGCGCACGACGGGCAGAGACCTCTGGGTCCGCGCCAGAGTCCGTGCCGCATCGGCGACGTCCCCTTCGGTGGCCTCCATCGCAGCCTTCAGCTCTGGCCGCATGGGCAGATCGCCCACCACCCCATGTCCTGTCATCTCCGGCGAGAACATCGAGGCCGTCGCCGAGGGCCGCCGCTTCGGCGGCGGTGGTGGTTCCGCCTTCTTGGGCGTGTTCTTCGGTCGGCGCCACTTGGCCAGGGGATCGACAGCCTGAGACGTGGTCTTGGACTGCGCTGGTGCTCGAGGCTTGAGGTGCGGCGCGGGCTGTCGACGCTCCTCTCCCAGCCTCAGGCTCACGGGTCCCAAGCCGATGGTGTCCTTGCCAGGCCTGCCGTTGGGATCCCAAGGGTCCTGCAGGCCGTACCGTACGAAGAGGCGCTCGCTGGTGGCCACGTTCGGCCGCCCCCATCGCCGATGCCCCAGACGTGCCAGGGTGGGCTCGCCGAGTGCAGCGGCGCGGCCCGTGCGAGGCGCCACGGGGACCTTCAGCCGCTGGAGCGGACGGGAGACACGGGTCTCGCCCCGGCTCACCACCGCCAGGGCTCGCTCGTCCGTCACGACGGGCTCGGTCTCGCACGCTTGGTTGGGGGACGGCTCCGTGTCGGGCATGGGGGGATTGTCCCCCACTGCCACGCAGTTGCAAGGGACGACGGAGCAGGAACGGTGGCGCTTGCTTGAGCCAGCACGGCACGGACGCGATAATCGCGTCCAAGTGGGAAGGAATCACCAGTGAGCGGCCAAGACGGTACCGACGGTGGCGACGGGATCTTCGCCATCGACATCGACGACGACGTACTCGCGGCCGCGCTGAGCGCCGTGGAGGAGCGCGCGCGCCCTTCCCGTGTCCCAGCTGCCAGGTCGGAGCCTGACCCTCTGACGTCGACGAACCCACCTCCCGGTGAATTCGACCTGCCCGACCTCGACAGCCTGGGCCTTCCGTCCGACCTCGAAGATCTGGCCGACGGAGAAGACGACGCCCTGAACGAGCTCAGCGGTATCGAGGTCGTGCTCGATGAAGACGCCCTCGACGCCCACGCCGAGGCCGCCGAGCTCGAACAAGAGCAACGCAAGGCCACCGCCGCTGAGCTCGACGCCCTGACCAGCCGCGTCGTCGACCTGGAGGACGCCCTCCGCGAAGAGAAGGAGGGACGGCTGCAGGATCAACGTCGCCTTCAGCACGTCGGCCGGGACCGCAACCGCCAGGTGGCCCTGGTTCGCCGCCTCGAGGACAAGTTGGGTCGCGTGGATCAACACCGACAAGGCCTCATGGACGAGCGCGACGAAGGCCTGGCCCGTGCCGAAAGGGCCGAGCACGAGCAGAACCTCGCCAAGCAAGAGCTGGCCCGCTACCGTGACCGCGCCCGGCGCGCTCAGGAAGACGTGCTGCGCCACGGGCCAGGCCCCGTGCTCCTCGCGATCCTGCCCGCCCTCGACAATCTCGAGCTGGCCATGTCGCACGCCGAAGCCGATCACGGCCGCCTCATCGAAGGCGTCTCGATGATCATCCAGCAGTTCCACCAGGGACTGGTCCGGTTGGGCGTGGTGCGCGTGCCCGCAGAACCCGGAGGTCCCTTCGACCCCGAGATCCATGAGGCCATGCTCGAGGAGCAGAGCGAAGTGCACCCCGTGGGCACCATCGCGCACGTCATCACACCGGGCTACCGACTCCAAGGTCGGCTCCTTCGGCCCGCCCGTGTGGCCGTCGTTCGCGCCGCCAGCACCTCGGGCGAGACCTGGGCGCCACCAGCCGAGTGGACTGAAGATGACCCCACCCAACCGGGAGCACGAGAGCCGGTTGACGACGATGACGGGGACTCCGAGCCAGCGCCCCCCGTCGTTGACCAGCTCGATATTCCAGTTGCGGAAGAGTTGAGTGCGGGAGAGCCCGAGGACACGTGATACAAAGCTGGGGTTTTCCTGCAGGGGAGTGTCCGATGTCCAGCTCGCGTGCCATCGGAATCGATCTCGGGACCACCAACTCCTGTGTTGCGATCATCGAGCATGGGGACCCGCTGGTGATCCCCAACGACGAAGGCAGCCGCACCACCCCCTCGGTGGTGGCCTTTACCGGGGATGGCGAGCGCCTCGTCGGGCAGATCGCTCGGCGCCAGGCGGTCACCAATCCGGAACGCACCATCTACGCCGCCAAGCGCCTCATCGGCCGGCGCTTCGATGACGCAGCCACCAGCCGTACTCAGGAGCTGGTCCCCTTCGAGATCGTCCGGTCCGACCGCGGCGATGCCTGGGTAGGCATCGACGGAGACAAGCACTCTCCGCCTCAGATCAGCGCAATGGTCCTCGAGAAGATGAAGGCCATCGCCGAGGCCTACCTGGGTGAAGAGGTAGAGAACGCCATCGTCACCGTGCCCGCCTACTTCGACGACTCCCAGCGCCAGGCCACCAAGGACGCCGGGCGTATCGCCGGTCTCGAGGTGCTTCGCATCATCAACGAGCCCACCGCGGCAGCCCTGGCCTATGGCCACGGCCGGCGAAGCCACGAGCGCATCGCAGTCTTCGATCTCGGTGGTGGCACCTTCGACATCTCCATCCTCGAGCTGGAGGACGGCGTCTTCGTGGTCCGGGCCACGAACGGGGACACCTTCCTCGGGGGCGAGGACTTCGACAACGAGCTCATCAAGCACCTGCTCGCGCGCTTCAAGGAAGACTCCGGCATCGACCTTCGGGGCGACAAGATCGCCATGCAGCGGCTCAAGGAAGCCGCCGAGAAGGCCAAGCACGAGCTGTCCACCAGCTTCGACACCGACGTGAACCTGCCCTTCCTGGCGAGCAACGAGTCGGGTCCGGTCCACCTGGTGGAGAGCCTCGATCGGGTCACTCTCGAAGGCCTCGTGGCCGGCCTCATCGAGGGCCTCGAGGAGCCTTGCCTGCGCTGCCTCGAAGACGCTGGCCTCAAGCCGAGCGATCTCGACGCAGTGTTGCTGGTGGGCGGAATGACCCGCATGCCGAAGGTACAGGCCAAGGTCTCGGAGATCTTCGGACGCGAACCCGAGCGGGGCGTGAACCCCGACGAGGTCGTGGCCGTCGGCGCCGCCATCCAGGCCTCGGTGCTCTCTGGCGAGGTCAAGGACGTCCTGCTCCTCGACGTGACACCGTTGACGCTGGGCATCGAGGTGAGCGGCGGTATCGTCGAGCCGATCATTCCCCGCAACACCACCATCCCCTGCCGCAAGTCGAAGGTGTTCACCACCGCTCTCGACAACCAGGACATGGTTCGCGCGCACATCCTCCAGGGTGAGCGCGAGATGGCCGACGACAACCACTCGCTGGGCAAGGTCGAGCTCCACGGCTTGCCGCCCGCGCCGCGAGGCGTGCCCGAGATCGAGGTCACCTTCGAGATCGACGCCAACGGCATCCTCAACGTCCGCGCCAAGGACCTCGGCACTGGCAAGGCCCAGTCCATGCGCATCCTGAGCAGCAGCGGCCTGTCGGACGAAGAGGTCGAGCACATGGTCAAGGAGGCCGACCTCTACCGTGCTGAGGACGAGCGGCGACGGGAGCTGGCCGAAGCCAAGAACCAGCTCGATGCGCTCATCTACAACACCTCGCGCAGCTACGAGGAGTTCGGCGACACCCTGGTCCACGAAGACAGCGAGGCCATCCGAGACACGCTGGACCTCGCAGAGACAGCCATGGACAGCAAGGACGTCAGCGCCGTCAATGATGCCTACGATCAACTCTTCGAGAGTGCGCAGCGCCTGGCCGACGCCATCTACGGCGGGATCCGGGACGAGGTGAGCGACGACGACTTCGGTGAGGATGACTCAGCCGACCCCTTCAGCAGCCTCGACGACGACGACACCGAAGACCAGGCGAACACGCTACAAGAGGGCCTCGGGGCGTCCGAAGGCTGAGGGCCCGGCGCCCACAGCCCTGCGGAGGTGCGGTTGGCCAGGCGCGACTACTACGAGGTGCTCGGGGTGTCTCGTGCGGCTACGGCCGACGAGATCAAGAAGGCGTTCCGCAACCTTGCCCTGAAGCACCACCCGGACCGAAACCCGGACGACCCCAAGGCAGAGGTCCGCTTCCGCTTGGCTGCGGAGGCATACCAGGTGCTGGGCGACCCCGTCGAGCGCCAGCGCTACGACCGCCTCGGGCCCTTCTACCGGGCCGATGGTCGCCCACCCAGCCCCGAGGACATGGGGCACATGGTGGGAGAGGCGCTCTCGGGTCTCTTCAAGAAGCGCAAGCCCTCAGACAAGGGAGACGACCTGCGCTACACCATCTCGGTGAGCCTCGAGGACGTCGCCGCAGGCAGCCAGCGCACCATCGAGATCCTGCGCCAACGCTCGTGTCGCCCCTGCGGAGCCACTGGGGCAGAGAAGGACGGCGGCCTGCAGCCATGCAAGCACTGCGACGGGACCGGCAAGTCACCCACCCGCCGCCTCTTCCGCAGCGCCTGTCCACACTGCGACGGCGCCGGGAAGCGGGTGGTCAAGCCCTGCGCCAAGTGCGGCGGCGAGGGCGTGCAGGAGCGGACGGAGCGGCTGCAGATCCGGGTTCCAGCCGGTGTGGCGACCGGACAGAAGCTCAAGGTGAAGGGCAAGGGCAACGAGGCTGCTGGTCGCAAGAAGCCTGGAGACCTGTACGTGCTCGTTAACGTCGAAGAACACCAGCTCTTCCGTCGACGGGGCACAGATCTCTTCTGCGAGCTACCGCTCACCTTCTCCGAGGCTGTGCTCGGCGCCGAGGTGGAGGTCCCCACCCTGCGCACCGCTGCCCGGATCCGGATTCCTCCCGGCACCCCCTCAGACAAGATCTTCCGCATGAGCGGC
>JAERSX010000696.1 GCA_016845285.1 Deltaproteobacteria bacterium
CCGGTGACGCGCCGACGTCATGGTGGAAGGTGCTCGGCGTGGTGTTCGCCGTGGGACTCCTGCTCTTCGGGCTGGTGCTCATGTTGGTGCTGTGCGCGGGTGGGGCGGGGATCGCCTCGAGCCTCTGAGGCTTGGGCTCGCCGGAGCGGTCGTGCGCGCGCTCAGGCCTCCGACGAGAGCTTGGCCTTGAGACGGTTGACCTCGCTCATTCGGGCCATCCCTTCGCCGCCGCTGGTGGCCATGGACGCCCATCTCTTCGCCTCTGACAGGGCCTGCTCCAGAAGGAACCGACCGCCGGTGGGATCGCTGCCCATCAACTGGTCGCCGGCGGCCTCCAGCAGACCTTGCCGGCGCACGAGGGATCCAGGCTCGTTCTCCGAAGACAGGGTGTGGAGGAGGGCCATGGCGCCCTCGCGGTTGCCCGCACCGACCAGGTCGTGAAGCTGCCGCCACCTGGCCTCGAACTGTCGCAGGGTGTCCTCGCGCGCTGTGCTCAAGGTCTCCAGGGTCAGATCGCAGAGCTTCAGCATCCCTTCGGCACGCCCACCGCTCTCTTCCGAGAGAGCTGAGCGAAGACTCTGGAGGGTGGTCTCGCAGGTGGGGAAGCCGACGAGAGACCTGGCTGCAGCGCAGATGGCGTGGAGAATGAGCTCTTGTTCGATGCCGGTGGGGTCGGGGTTCAGTGGCTGGCGCATGGCGCCGAGCAAGACCGGGCCGACGCGGTCTGGAGCCGGCTGCATTCTCGAGATGATCGTCAGGGCCAATAGTCTTGGCTTCTGGTGTGGGTCCCGAAGGGCGCCATTCATCTCCTGCCAGAAGTCGTCGCGTGAGAGGAGCTTGGAGGCGCCCAGGGTCATGGCGGCAGAGGAGCGAAGCGCCAGGACCTGAGCCGCTGCATCCGTCCAGTGCAGATCTTCAGAGAGTCGGATGGCGATGGACAGCTCCTCACGCTCGGTCGGATCGAGATCGAGGATCCGTCCTCCCCCGTTGCTCTGTTCCATCCCGATGGTGATCTCGCACTCCGTGCAGTGGACGCCCGTCAGGCAGCCCGCGGCGCTTCCGATCCAGGCGGGCTCATGGCACAGGCAGTACAGGGGCTGCTCTGTCGGGAGCGTCTCGGCTCGCTGCAGGTAGGCGTCGATGTTCTCGATGAACTGTCGCTGCTCTTCGGGTCGATCTTGGAGTCGGATGAGACGTCGATGACCCTCCTGATCGATGGTCTTCAGGGTCAGGCCGTCGTCGTGGGGCAGCTGGCTATGGCCGAGGTAACTCCACTCTTCGCCGACGGGGTGGTTCGCTCGATCAAAGTCGGTCCATGCACGGATGGTGCGGTAGATCTGGCCGGGCCTCAAGCGCTTGAAGTCCATGTCAGCTCTTCGCCTCTCGGTAGCTGGGGAGGCAGCTCCAGCTGTGTTGAGTCGCGCCCAGGTTGTGGTCCCCCCGTCGGCCATTTGGCAAAGATCGCCCTGTCCAGGTTGGTCTCGCCGTGGAGAGACGGGCCTCAGAGACCCCAGGCTCTGGGTGCCTGGGCGCTCAGGGCCTGCAACCCACGATAGAGGACGATGCCCAGGGTGTGAACCAGAACCGACCAGGAGCTCGCTGGGGCCGTGGCGGCGACCACTGCGAGCTCCCGGTACGAGCGGAGGACTGACGTTCCTCAGCGGTAGTAGTGGTGGATCCGGACCTCACCGCCGGTGGCGTAGACATCCACCCGCACGCTGCCGTTTCCAGCGCGAGCCGCGTAGTAGGCGTCGCTCGCGACCATGTTGCTGAAGCCGAGGTCTTCGATGGCCATGGGGTACTCGGGATCGCCCCAGACCTGCAGATCGTAGGGGAGGCCATAGGGCAGGGCGAGATCGATGTCTCCGTTCGTGGCTTCGAGGCGGATCACATCGCCGGGGCCCGGGCTGATGCTGGCGTCGATGCTGCCGCTACGGGCGTAGGCATCCACGCTGCCCACCATGTTGTCCAGGTCCACGGAGTCGGCGGTGATGAGCTGGTAGCCGGCCATGTCCGCGAGGCTGACGTCGCCGTGGTCGACGGTGATGTCGGTGCTCATGGTGTCGGGGCCTTCGACGTAGAAGTCGACGCCGGAGCTGCCGCTCTTGGAGGTGGCTGAGACGAGGAGCGTGTTGCCCTCGGTGTGCACATCGCTGGCGTTGCCGTCCTGGCGCTCGTGGGCGGTCTCTTCCTGGAAGGCCATGCCCCAGGAGCGGCCGTCGATGGCGAAGGTCTGGGTTGTGTTGCCCTGGTAGTCGAAGTCTCCCCGCTCGACGGAGACGAGGACCAGATCGACGCCACTGGCGGAGAGCTTCTGGTCGAAGCGGGACTCGGAGATGGCGCAGCCGGTGCTCAGGGCGGCGATGCAGATCAGGTTGGGGCGCATGGTGGCTCCTCGAGTGCGGCAGGTGCCGCTCGGTCGGTGACGGGGATGCCCCGGGGCTGGGGCGCCCTCGGCATGGGCACTCAACCAAACGCATGAGCCTCGTCATCATTCGATGCGGCATGCAAGGCGCGTGTAATAGGCGCCGAATTCACGCCGACTCAAGAGCTTCGAGGCGTTTTATCGGCGGATGTCATGGCGCTGTTGCTCGGCTTCTTCACCGCGCCGCCGGCTCAGGGACAGCGTGGGCTCGCCGGATCCAGCTTGAAGGAGATGCCCTCGGGCGGCACGTAGACCACGCAGGCCACCTCGCCCTTGTCGGGACGTGACGCGCGGACGTTGTGCTGGCCCACGGTCACACGGGTGCTGATCTGCATCTCCCCCATCCGCAGGCCGTCCACGTAGATGTCCACCTCCGACTGGAAGCGCCGACGCTCGGACTTCACCTCGATGGTGAGGTCGGCCATGGATGGCGCGTCGTACTGGGCAGGCGGGGGCGTGGAGGATCGCGTGCCCGTCGATGTG
>JAERSX010000697.1 GCA_016845285.1 Deltaproteobacteria bacterium
CTCGAGTGGTGCCGTGAGCGCCTGCCCGAGGTCTCCCGGACCTTCGCGCTCGGGATCCATGCGCTCCCCGAGCCCCTGGAGGCCTGGGTCACCGTCGCCTACCTCCTCTGCCGTGTGGTGGACACGGTGGAGGACGACCGGACGCTCTCCCCGGACACCCGGCAGGCCATGTTCCTCAGCTTCCGGTTCGCCCTGGAGACAGGAGAGGCGGCGGCCTTCGTGGAGGCGGCGGCCCAGCTCGGACCAGGGCCCGACGCTCGGGTCTGCTGCGGCCTTGGCCAGGTCCTGACCACCTTGGCTTGCTTCCCCTCGGAGGTGGTGAGCTCGGTCCGCCGCTGGGTGGGCGAGATGGCCGATGGCATGGTGATCTATTCCCAAGGTCGGCCCGACCATGGATGTCGTGTTGCGCTGAAGGACCAGGAGGACCTGAGCCGGTACTGCTACTACGTCGCTGGCACGGTCGGTCACCTGCTCACCGATCTCTTCTGTGTGGATGACCCATCCCTCGACGCTCGGCGTGACGAGCTGGAGAGGTGTGCCGAGGCCTTCGGGCTCTTGCTCCAGCTCACCAACATCGTGAAGGATGTCGCCAAGGACTGGGAGCGTGGCTTCTGCTTCTTGCCAGGCGATGCCCTCGATCGAGCAGGCGTCCCGGTCGACGAGCTCCTCGCCCCCGAGCACCGCCCGTCGGTGATGCGGGTGGTGGACGGCTTGGTCGGAGCGGCCCGCGACCAGGCCCCCGTGGCGCTGGACTACATCGCGGCCCTCGGCAGCGGGAGCACGGCACCGCTCCGGTTCTGCATGCTGCCGCTGATGCTGGCGCTGCGCTCCTTGGAGTTGGTGGAGGGCAACCTGGCGGTCCTGGACCCCGAGCTGGAGGTCAAGCTCAACCGTGCTGAGGTGGCCGAGACCCTCGAAGAGCTGGAGATGCTGCTGGCGGAGGGACGGGTGCCGAGCCACATGCTGCCCGCCACCTGAGGGAACGCCCCGACGACTGTCCGCCTGCGCTCAACCTTCGGCCACGGCGTATTCTCCGCACCCATGCCTCATCCCACTGACCGACCCCTGCTCACCGGCTTCTGGAACCTCGAGAACCTCTTCGAGCCTGTCGATGCGGAGCGGACCTGGCCCGAGGACCCCGAGCTCCGCGAGCGCCTGGAGCGGTGGCTGCGGGGCTGGACCGAGGAGCGGCTCCAGCAGAAGCTCGACGGGGTGGCCGAGGTGGTGGCGGGCCTGGGTCAGCTCGACCTGCTGGGGCTCTGCGAGGTGGAGACCGGGGGCCTGCTGGAGCGCCTGCTGGCCCATCCGCGCCTGGCCGAGCTGAGCTACGCCTTCGTGCACGACGACGGTCCGGACAAGCGGGGCATCGACGTGGCCCTGCTGTACGACCCCCGACGCCTGCAGCTCGAGTCGAGCGAGACCTTTCCCGTGCGGCTGCACTTCTCGACGCGGGAGATCCTCTACGCCGGCTTCCTGGTCGACGGAGACCTTCCCCTCGACGTCTACGTGAACCACTGGCCGTCGCGCACTGGCGGTCGCTGGGCGACGGAGCCCTACCGCATCGCGGCGGCGGAGCAGCTGGCCTGGCTGCTGACCAACCATCGGCCACGGCCCTCGGCGGAGACCATCGTGCTCGGGGACTTCAACGACGAGCCCCACTGCCGCTCGCTGGTGGACCACCTGGACGCCTCGCCACGTCCAGCAGAGGTCGAGGAGCACGCGCTCCACAATCCCTGGTGGCCCCTGCTCGGCCAGCCTCGGGGCGGCTCCTACCTGCGGGGGGAGACCTGGTGCCTCCTCGACCAGATCATGGTCACCCGCGGCCTCCGGGTCTCCGAGCCTCGTGTCGTGCGTCCGGCCTCGATGACGGGCCCCGACGGCGGCCCCCAGCGCTTCCGACGCACCGACGGTGTGGGCGTCTCCGACCACTTCCCCATCCGGTGTCTGGTGACGCGGGCCCGTCCTCGGGGCGAATGATCAGCCCCCGAGAGCTCCTCACCGTCGCTCACCGCGTGGCCTCGGAGGGGCAGGCCTCGCTGTACGTGATGGAATAGTAATACTCGACAGAGTGCGTAGATGTGTCCGACGTGCAGGTGCGCTTTCTGTAGTACCGTTCCAGGGCTTGGTTCTTGACCCAATAGAAGGTATGGCCGAAACGGTAGTACGTGGACTCTTTCTTTGCGCGCGTATAGCTGCGCAAGCAACCATTGACGTTGCCCAGGTGGCATGCTCGGGCGGCCATCTCATGGGGCTGGGCTCCCCCCGTCACCGAGCTGAGGAGCTGATCCATCTTGGTGCGGCTGAGCTGGTGGCAGGCCTCCGCATCTCCGTCCTCGCAGCGGCTCCAATATGCTTCTTGAATGCGTAGCCTGGCGTGGTCTCTGCGCGGGTCGCTGAGGGGAATCCCCACCCGGCTCAACCCGAGCTTCCTGAGGGGGAAGCTTGTGGCGTAGCCGTCATAGATGTTGATGAGCTCGCTGCAGCTCTCCGTGTCACCTGCCTCGCATCCCGCCCAGAGCGGGCGCAGCGTATATCCATAGAGATCTTTCGCACGGCTGAGATCTTGGCTCACGCCTCTCCCTCGCTCGTACATGGAGCCCAACCAGCTGCACCCCCGCAGGTCACCGTGGCCGTCGGCGCAGGCCCGCTCGTACAGCTCCACAGCCTTTTCGTCGTCTTGCTCACACGACTCCTTCTCGTGGAAAGGACCGCCGAACTGGTAGTGGTGGCCCAAGGTGATGCAGTAGCTGGCGACGCCGCTGGCGCAGGCTTGGTCATACAGATCGTGAGCCTGGTCTGGTTGGGCACGACCCAGGTCTTCACCTCCTTGGTGCACGAGGCTGCCGGCGCCCCCACAGCTCGTCGCTCGTCCGGCCTTGCACTCGCTCAGCAGGGCGTCGAGTCGAGTGCGAGGCGTCAGTCTGTACCAACCTTGGTCTCGGGGGGGCGACGCGGAAGCTTCAGACGCCGCCACGATCGGCAGGACACGCCACTCTTCTGGTGGACTCGCCTGGCCATCGTGGTTCAAGCCCCAACACCTGACCGGGCCGGTGGCCATCACCCCACAGGTGTGCCTGCTGCCCGCGCTGACCAAGGAAAAGATGCCGCCAGGGGGACGGGCCTGGCCAGCGTCGTCGAAGAAGTATTTATTGCTTCCCCAGCACCTCACGGTGCCTGTGGTCGTGAGCCCGCAGGTGTGCTCGCTACCCACACTGACCGTGGAGAAGGTGTCTGGTGGTGGACTCGACTGGCCGAAGTCGTTCTTGCCCCAGCACTTCACGGAGCCGGTGGTCGTCACACCACAGCTGTGGCTTCCGCCGGTGCTCACGCTCGTGAAGGTCCCGGTTGGTGGGCTCGCCTGGCCGTGAGCGTCCAGGCCCCAGCACTCCACGGCGCCGTCCGTCGTCACGCCACAGCTGTATCGATAGCCGTTGCTCACGCTCTGGAAGGAGATCTGGGGTGGGTCGGTGCGACCGTCTTCCTCTTCTCCCCAACACTTGACGGTGCCTGTGGTCGTGAGCCCGCAGGCGTGATCGCCGGCCACGCTGACGCTCGTGAAGGTGCCGCTCGGTGGGCTCGCCTGGCCGTGATCGTCCAGCCCCCAGCACTCCACGGCGCCGGCGGTCGTCACGCCACAGCTCCGTCGATAGCTTGCGTCTACGGTCTGGAAGGAGATCTGGGGCGGGTCGGCGCGACCGTCTTCCTTGTTGCCCCAGCACGTCACGGCGCCGGCGGCCGTCACCCCGCAGGTGTGTGACATACCCGCGCTGAGCTGGACGAGCGCACTGCCGCCGGCGAGCTGTCGACGAAGTGCGTCGGCCAACGCGGTCTCGGGCACGCTGAGTGCTCGCCTCGACTCCAAGACCGGGACGGCCCGCATCCCACAGTCGGTCTCTACCTCCTCGAAGCCCTCCGACAGCACGACCTGGAGCTCCTTCGACCAATTCACGAACTCCTGAACTCTGTCGATGCACGGGGCGCGAGCTTCGAGACCATCCAATTGCAGGCAGGCGATCGCGCTCTCGGAGAGGCTGGCCCAGGCCTTCTCGGACTCGCCCTCCAGTGTCGCCACTTCCGCCTCGATCCGTTCGGCTCGCTGCGTCTCCACCAGGCCCTGTGCGGCCGCCTCACATGCCTGCTCGGCCAGGGCCGTGGACACGTCGAGCGTGCCCCTGAAGGCGCCGGAGGTGACGACCGAGACCGCGGGGCTGCCCGGGGCGGATGCGGCCGGGGGAGCGCCCAACAGCTCGGTGATGTCGCGAGTTCCGAACCCGATGGGAACGGGCTCCGTCGACTTGATGGCACAGGACTGGATGCCGTAGGCCTTGAGCTCGGCGTCGGTCAGCTTCAGGAAGACACCGCCTTCCACCTTGCCGCACTCGTTGTTCTCGATGGTCGACTGGAGCACCTTGTAGATGAGGTACCAGTCCGAGAGATCCGTGCCTGCGCGCTGCGCGACCTGGAGCTTCTGGGTGCATTGTTGTGTGAGGGCGACATCGAGGGCAGGGATGTACAGATTGGTCGGCGTCCCGAGCCACATCCGTCGAACGATGTCCAGCTCCACCTCGGCCCCGGCGACACCACCGCGGAACCGGCCCTGGACCCCCGCTCGGATGTCGGCCTCGATCTCGGCGACCGCTGCAGCTGTCGGTGCCGCACCGATACAACCTGTGAGCTGGACGTCGTGGTTGCCGTCGTAGATCCCACCCACCATGAACTTGCCGTCCATGGCGGGCGTGGGCTCCCATCCTGTCTTGGCGAGCACGGCGGCCAGGGCGGGGATCTCCGCTCCGGTCACGTCTGGCCCGTTCTCCCCCTCGACAGCCTCGGTGACCTGGTCGGCCACTTTTTTCTTGCGGCCGGCCTCCGCCTGCTCAGCCAGGCCCAAGAGCCCACAGCCCACCACTGCTGCGATGAGGTGTTTCATGCTCTTCATTCGTCGGGCCTCCGGGCAGCCGAGTATAGACTGGCCCCGACGCCAGTCGGAGGAGGCTGGGGTCTTGTGCACAGGTGCCTGGACGTCTCGGCACCGCCGAGCATGCAACATGGGCACCCGCTGAACCAACTCTCGCCATCATTGGGTTGTGTGGCTTAGCTGGCTGCATCGACCAAGATACGCCGCTGCTCATGGTAGCGAAGCACCCGAACGGTGCAGCCTGGGATCGCTGCCCTCAGCGCCTTCCATTCGGCCTCTTGGGTCTGGGGGGGCAAGCTGAGCTTCTCGAGCGACCGAAGCTGTGCCAGGAGATCGACCTGTACCTCCAGGTTCTCGCAGTGCGAGAGGTTGAGGCTGACCAGCGAGGTGAGCTTGGCCAGCTCGGGCGGCAAGCTGCGAAGGCCGAGGTTTCTCTGCAGGTCGAGGTGCGTGAGCTGCTGGAGTTGGCCGATCTCGCCTGGAACATGCTCGATGAGGGTGGAGTAGAACTGGAGGATCTCGAGGGAGCTCATGTTCCCGACGGACCTGGGAATGCACAGCAGGGGGGCCTTCCAGACGCTGAGCTGAGTGGCCTTGGAGAAGCGCTCCAGGTCGGTGGGAAGAACGAAGAGCTTGGCGTCTTCCTGTACGTGGATGCGTTGGGCATCCTCAGCGACCTTCCCGAACACCTTCTGGCTGTACTTGTCGTGCTTTGCGAGGGCCGGGCCCTCTCCGCGCTGGTGTGCCCAGATGGTCTCGAGG
>JAERSX010000698.1 GCA_016845285.1 Deltaproteobacteria bacterium
CCCCTGGTGAGCCCCACCTGATCCCCCGAGGCGGCGAGTAGAGCGTGTCGGGCTCAGACACGGGTATGCTTGGCGCCTGAACCGGAGGCCGAGGGACCCGCCCATGCCGCGCTCCAGCTTGCTCGCACTCCTCCTCTGGGGCTGCGCCGAAGATCCCACCCCGTCCATCGAGCTCATGGTGGCTGTGGAAGAGGGCGAAGAGGCCTTGACCCTCGAGGTCGCGCCCTCCGTGGGCGTGGGCGAGCTGCGCATGCCCGTTCGCCTCGTGAACCAGTACGGCATGGCCGTGCGCGGCACGTCGGTCTCCGTGACGGCCACCGGTGGCACCTTGGAGTCGTCCGAGCTCGAGTTCGATGCCTTCGGCTACGCCGATGCGGTCATCACCTCAGACGGTGCAGCCTTCGTGACCGTCACCACCACGGCCTCCGCCGACGGCGCCACGCCTGGTGCCTCGGGCAGCGGAGCCCTCGTGACGGTCGAACCACCGGTCTACGGCATGCTGCCCGGCGCCCAGCTGCCCATGGATGGATCCGAGCGGCACTTCGCCGCCCCGTCCGAAGACGGCATCGCCGTGGCCCTGGACGACGAGATCTGGTGGGCCCCCTACAGCACTGGCCTGCCCGGTCACCGGGTGGCAGATCTCCAGGCCGAGATCGGCGGTCTCTACCGTGCCGAGATCGATGCCGATGGGGTCCCCGACCTCATCTCCTGGTCCGGCAACACCTTGTACATGCTCCGCGGTCGTCCCGGCGGAGGCTACAGCCATGGCGCAGCGTGGCGAGCGTTGGACGGCCAGATCGCGGGAGCCTCTGCGACGGACCTGGATGCGGATCGCCTCACCGACGTGGCTGTCGCCGTCACCACCGAGAGCACCGGCTACCTCGTCGTGCTCTTCGGCAACGGCGCCTGGGGCTTCACCCAGAGCGAGGCGGGTGAGCTCACCTTCCCCATCGACAGCCTGTCCGCCGCCGACGAGGCCTTCGATGGCGTGCCGGATCTGACGGTCATCAACTCGGCCACCGGCTCTCTGCGCCGCTACTCGCTGTTGGGCGACGATGGCTGGGTGGGGGCGAGCACCCCAGAGATCTCCGCGTACGAGGCAGCGCCCGGGAGCGAGCTGCTGCCCCAGGCAGACCTCGACGCCGACGGTATCGACGAGATCATCCTGGCCGGCGCTCCCGGTGCCAGCTCCCAGGACTTCATCTTCTTCACCATGACCGACACGGTGACGCAATTCCCGCAGGCCTACGGTCAGTTCTACCCGGGCGTGGGCGAGCTCGACCTCAACCCCGGCTACGAGATCGTCGCCCTCGAAGACGACATCTTTCACGTGACCTGGTACTCCGCAGAGCGCGACGGCTTCATCAGCAAGAACATCACCGGCGTGGGCGACGCCGGCCCCATCGCCATCCGCGACTTCAACGGGGACGGCTTCGGTGACTTCGCCATCGCCGCCGACCAGGTGGCCTACTTCCACGGCGGCACCGACGTCGAGGGCCGCTACGCCGCTGACAAGCCGGACTGGCGCACCTTCTCCATGGGCATCAGCGGCGATCCGCTCATCCTCGAGGAGAACGACGACGGCCTGGCAGACGTGCTCGCCTACGTCTACGACGGGGAAGACCTGAGCGTGGGTCTCTGGGTGAGCACCATCGATGCCAACGGCGACACGGCCTTCGAGCTGAGCGACATCATGTCGGTGGGTGTGGGCATGGAACCCCACGACCTCGTGACCTGCGACGACGACATCTACGCTCTCTTCGGCGTGGGCAACACCTCCACCTTGATGAAGGTCGACATCATCGGCGGCACGGCCAACCGCCGGCCCGACAATGGCGGCACGGTCGACACCTTCGGCACCCTGCTCGACTGCGGCTGGCTGGATTCCGACTCGTCGGGTGCGGTCGTGGCCACCACCACCGGCGTCTGGAGCACCTACACCGACAACCTCCAGGAGCAGGAGTCCGGCAACCTGGGCGCCATGAGTGGCGTCGCCATCCTCGAGGAATCCAGCGGCTCCGAGGTGGTTTCGTGCGTGGGCGCAGGCTGCAGCGTGGTGACCGTCGACACAGACAGCGACGGCCGAGATGAGGTGGTGAGAAACGAAGATGTGCTCAGCATCGAGGTGGACGGCCTGAGGTACACGCTGGACGGCGGTGGTCTGCTGGCTGCCGGGGACGTCGACGGGGACGGGGTGACCGACGTGCTCGCCACCGACGAAATCTCCGGACAGGTGGCCATGTACCGCAGTGTGCCCGGGGGCCTGGCGCCCGCCATCGCCCTTCACGCGGGCAGGCAGCTCGAGGGGCGGGCCCGCCTCGGAGACCTCGATGGCGACGGCGTGCCGGAGCTGATCATCAAGGGCGAGAGCGGGATGATCATGCACACCCTGGCCACCGAAGCGAGCGCCGACTCCAGCTGGTGAGTCTCGAGCACGGTCGCCTGGTCCTGTTGATGGCCCTCGCGGGCTGCCCCAAGCCCGACACCCCCGGGCCTGCGGACGCTCCAGCAGCCCACGCCGAGGCCGCCCCCACCTGGAC
>JAERSX010000699.1 GCA_016845285.1 Deltaproteobacteria bacterium
GCATCACGCGCCACGGCATGATGGGCGTCGAAGTCGTCGTCCGCCGCACCATCGTGGGCGCCATGGCGGCTTCCGTCGTGGTCTTCGGGTACTCACTGGTGCTGTCGGTGATCGCCGGTGACCTCACACGGAGCGTCTACGCCCAGTCGGTGTTCACCACAGCCCTCGTCCTCACAGTGCTCCTCGTGCCGGTGCAGCCCCGCCTGGAGAGGACCGTCGACCGGGTCTTCTTCCGCAACCGCTTCGGCTATCGGCGTGTGCTCGAGATGGTGGCCCAGGAGCTCACCACGTCGGCCACCTCGAGCCAGGCCGTAGACCTGGTTCTCGATCGGATCGCACGCTCCATGGAGCTTCGCGCCGGCTTCGTCTCTCTCGACGAGGGCACCCGAACGTGGGCCTTCGGCGACGTCAAGAGTCCCGACCAAGACGCCTTCTGGGCGTGGATCCGGTCTACGAGCAAGCCGCATCTCGCCGGAGATGGCGAGCCCCTCGACACCTGGCTGGCTGAGCACGATCTCGTCATGCTTCTCCCCCTCCGGACACCCGAGGGTTTCATGGGTGTGATGGGGCTCTCCGGACTGCCATCCAGAGCATTGTTCACCGCCGACGATCTCTCGCTGCTACGATCGGTATCTGCCGCCTTGGCCCTGGCTCTTGCGCGCACGCTCGCATTCGAGAAGATGGCCAGACTCAACGACGAACTCGAGGGACGAATCGAGACCCGCACCCAAGAACTCGCGCAGACCAGGCTCCGGCTCTACCAGTGGGAGAAGATGGCCTCGCTGAGCGTGCTGTCTGCGGGCATCTCCCACGAGCTCAACACCCCCTTGAGCGTCATCATGTCGACCGCCGAGGAGCTCTGCAGTCGACTCGAGGAAGGCAGCGACGACGCCGAGCTCGCCAACCTGTGTCTCACGGCCGCACAGCGTGGCGCAGGCATCGTGGCAGACATGTCCCGCTTCTCAAGTTCTGAGTCCCAAGACCGACAACAAGTAGACATACACCTGGGACTCGACACCACATTGAGACTGCTGAAAGCCAAGCTAGCACGACGAAACATCCAGGTGGTGCAGCAGCGCAGTCCCGACCCCCTCATGGTGCGAGGCACCCCCGGCCCGCTCTACCAGACCTTCGTCAACCTGATGCTCAACGCCGCCCAAGCGGTCGACGACGGCGGGACGATCACCATCGAGACCCGTTCCATCGATGGTGCCGCCCAGATCGTGATCTCAGACGACGGTCCCGGGGTCTCCCCCGAGTTCCACGATCGGATCTTCGAGCCCTTCTTCACCACGAGAGAGGCCGGCCGAGGCACCGGTCTGGGTCTCAGCCTCTGCTTCACCTTCATCGAGGAGCAAGACGGCACCATTCGGGAAGTCGGTACCCCTGGTGAGGGCGCACGCTTCGAGATCGTGCTTCCGCTGGAATCACCCCATGTCGACTGAGCTGCGACCCCAAGGCAGAGCTCCTTCGATTCTCTTGGTAGATGACGAGCCAGCGCTTCTGCTGACCCTGAGGCTCGTCCTGAAGGGCCACGGCTTCAACGTACACACGGCCGACTCCGCCAGAGCGGCTCGGGAACGCTTGAACCGGATGGACGTGGACGTAGACGTGGTCGTGGCCGACCAGCGCATGCCAGGCGAGACCGGCGTCTCGTTGCTGACCTGGCTGCGTGAAGTCCGGCCGGACGTCATCCGGATCCTGTTGACCGGGTATGTCGACCTCACGGCCCTGCAGGGGGCGATCAACGACGCAGGGATCTGGCACCTCGCCCGAAAACCATGGGCCAACACCGAGCTCGTGAGCCTCCTCGAACGAGCCGTGGAGTCCCACAGGAAGACCCGGAGGCTCGCCGCCTCTCGCCGGCGCTTTCGCACACTGCTCGAGACCGCCCCCGTAGCGGTTCTCTCCGTGACGCTGACGGGCGAGATCACCCGCTGCAACGATGCCCTGCGGCAGATCGTGCCCTACGATGAGCCGTCGGTCACCAACCTGCTTCGGCCCGGAGAGTGGTCGAACTTGCTGCGGGATCTCCAGACCGACCGGTTGGTGCTTCAACGTCCGTTGGACGTCGCCGGCGTACCGATGCTCGCGAATGCCTCGCTGGTCCACGCCGAGCACGGCGGCTGGGCCGTTCAGCTGGTGCTGGTCGATGAGCGCCGTTCGCTCGATGTCGATCGAACCTCGAGTCAATCGCAGGGTCTCGCCGCGGTGCGCCAGATCACCGACAACGTCGTCCACGACTTCAAGAACCACCTGACCGTGGTCCATGCCCTCGCCGAGAGCCTCCAAGAAGCCATGCCCGACGGGGACGGGCAAGACGGCTCCAAGGACATCGTGTGGTCGACACGATCAGCAAGTGAGCTGGCCCAACAGCTGATCGAGCTCACACAGACCACAGGCGCACACGCCCAACGCACCGACATCAATCAAGTGGTCGACGTCCTGGCCCGCATGCTCCACTCGGTGTCGGCGGCTCTGGCCCTGGCTCTGGCGCGCACGCTGGCATTCGACAAGATGGCCCGACTCAACGAACAGCTCGAGGAACAGATCGAGACGCACACCCACGAGCTGGCGCAGACCAGGGTCCGCCTCTACCAATTGGAAAAGGTGGCCTCGCTGAGCGTACTCTCGGCGGGAATTTCCCATGAACTCAACACGCCGCTGAGCGTCATCATTTCCACCGCCGAAGAGCTCTGCAACCGTCTCGCGGAAGGAAGCGACGACGCCGAGATTGCGAACCTGTGTCTCACGGCCGCGCGCCGTGGTGCGGGGATCGTGGATGACATGTCCCGCTTCACACGTTCCGAATCCCAGGAACCTCAGGACGTCGACATCCACCAGGGGCTCGACTCCACCTTGCGGCTCCTCAGAGCAAAGCTCTCCTCACGGAACATCCAGGTCTTGCAGCAGCGGACCCCCGATCCACTCATCGTGAGAGGCACCCCGGGTCCGCTCTACCAGACCTTCGTCAACCTCATCCTCAACGCCGCCCAGGCGGTCGATGAAGGTGGAACCATCACCATCGAGACGCGCCGCATGGGGAGTGACGCGCAGATCGTCATCTCCGACAACGGCCCGGGCATCCCTCCCGAGGTCCACGACCGGATCTTCGAGCCCTTCTTCACCACAAAAGCGGCCGACCGAGGAACCGGTCTGGGTCTCGCACTATGCTTTACCTTCATCGACGAGCAAGATGGAACGATTCGGGAGGTAGGCTCCCCCGGTAGCGGAGCACGCTTCGAGATTGTCCTCCCGATGGAGCCCACCAATGTCCACTGAGTCGAGCACCCAGAGCAGGGCCCCGTCGGTCCTCCTGGTGGACGACGAGCCCGCGCTCCTGCTCACTCTGCGGCTCGTCTTGAAGGGACACGGCTTCGAGGTGCACACCGCCGACTCCGCGAAGGAGGCTCGGGAACGTCTGAACCGCATGGACGTCAACGTCGACGTGGTGGTGGCCGATCAATGCATGCCAGAAGAGACCGGCGTCTCATTGCTGACCTGGCTGCGTGGGACCCGGCCAGACATCATCCGAATCCTCCTGACCGGGTACGCCGACCTGTCCGCCTTGCAGGGGGCGATCAACGAAGCCGGAATCTGGCACTTCGCGCGAAAGCCATGGGCGAACGCCGAGCTCGTCAACCTACTCCAACGGGCCGCCGAGTCCCGGTGGCAGACCCGGAAGCTCACCGCCACCCGCAGGCAGTTCCGTACGCTGCTCGAGACCGCCCCCGTGGCGGTGCTCTCCGCGACCTTGACGGGCGAGATCACCATCTGCAACGACGCGCTGCGGCAGATCGCGCGCGACGACACGCAGTCGGTCGACGCGCTCCTCGCGCCCGGAGAGTGGGCGACCTTGCTGCGAGATCTCCAGACCGACCGCTTGGTGCTTCAACGCCCGCTGGAGATCGCCGGCGTGCCGACCCTCGCCAACGCCTCGCTGGTCCACGACGAGCACGGAGGCTGGGCCATCCAGCTGGTGCTCGTCGATCAACGTCCCCTGCTCGACGCCAATCGCGCGCTGAATCGTGCACAGGGGCTCGCCACGGTGCGCCAGATCACCGCTGGCGTGGTCCACGACTTCAAGAACCACCTGACGGTGGTCCACGGCCTCGCCGAGAGCCTCCAAGCATCGATGCCATCGGGCGACGAGCGGGCATGCGCCGAGGACATCATGTGGTCGGCACGGTCTGCGAGCGAGCTGGCCCAGCAGCTGCTCGATCTGACGAGGACCGCAGACACACCCGCCCAACAAACCGACCTCAACCGGGTGATCGACATCCTCGCCCGCATGCTACGGCGCACCGTCCGCGCCGACATCCGCATCGCCGTGGTCGCCACACCCGACCTCCCGCTCGTCGAGCTGAGCCCAGCCGGGCTCCACCACGCTCTGCTCAACCTCGCCCTGAACGGGCGTGACGCCATGCCCGAGGGCGGCTGCCTCACCCTGTCGACCGGGGTGCGCGACGAGCGTGTGTGGGTGGCTGTCGCCGACGACGGCACGGGCATGACACCTGAGCTCCAGACACGAATCTTCGACGACTTCGTCACCACCAAGCCACCGGGTGTCGGCACAGGACTCGGGCTGGGCATGGTCCAGCGCTTCACCGAGTCCGCTGGCGGCGCTCTCGAGCTCGAGTCCCGGCATGGACAGGGCACTCGCTTCCTGCTGAGCTTCCCCGCCCGACAC
>JAERSX010000700.1 GCA_016845285.1 Deltaproteobacteria bacterium
TCGCTGTCCCTGGGACCAGATGCACACCCCCGACGCCGCGACTTCGAGCGACACACCCACCAAGGTTGATCCGTGCGCCGTCTTCTCATCCCCATGCTCATCTCCTCCTCGCTGATCACCTGCGCAGCTCGGCGCGGCCCAAACCTGACGCCGCCTGAGGCCGTGGTCTCGGCCACGGAGGGGGCCTCACAGGATCGCCTCGCCGCCATCGCGAACCTCGAGGCCATGGTGGCGAAGCCGGCCAGCCCGGACCAGCTTCCCTGGGCCTTGTTGTGGGCTGGCGAACAGCGCCGTCTGGCCGGCGATACCGACGCCGCACGTGCACACTTCGGGCGTCTCGCCGAGGAACATCCCACCCACCCGTTGAGGGATGGGGCGAGCCTTGGTCTGGCGCTCCTCTCGGCAGAGGGAAACCTCAGCGGAAATGCGCTGGCGACCCTCCAGCTCATCGGAGACAAGGGCATCCCAGCCTCCATGAACGCCGACCGCTACCGCATTCTGGCGCGGCTCGGAGCCGACGAAGGCACCGCCACCACCAAGGTGCGCGAGCATGTGCGCAAGGCCGTGGCCTACGCCCAAGGAGATGAGCAGGTCGAGGGTCGGGTGCGCCGCAGCCTTGCTGACCTGCTCGACACCGACACCGCCTCGACCCTGGCCGAGGGAGACGAGACCAGCAGCGCCGAGGAACGCGCGCTGGAGCAGATCCGCACGGCCCTCGCAGACCGGAAGCTCGAGGAGGTGCAGTCGCAAGGCACTCGCTTCCTGAGCACCTGGCCCGACAACGAGCACGAGAGCGAGGTGAAGGCACTCATCAGACGGGCGGATGCCGGCGACCCCGTGATCGACGGGGTCATCGGAGTGCTCCTGCCGCTGAGCGGCGACTACGCACCGGCCGCTGCCAGGCTGAAGAGCGTCATCGAGCTCGCGGCGGAGGGTCGGGGTGTGCAGCTCGTCTTCCGGGACACCGCCGGGGACCCCACTCAGGCGGTGGCGGCGCTGGACCAGCTCGTCCTGGAGGATGGCGCCGTGGCCGTGATGGGCCCCCTGCGCAAAGAATCCGTGCTCGCCGCCGCAGCCATTGCGCAAGACTTCCGCATCCCCATGGTGGCGCTGACCCAGTCCGGGCGACCGACAGAGCTGGGTGAGTTCGTACACCGCGGGTTCCTGCCGGTGGAACAGCAGGTGGTCGCTCTGGTCGCCCACGCCATGACCGACCGACCGCTGAAGCGCTTCGCCGTCTTGCACCCCAGCACGCCCTACGGCGAGACCGCATCCGAGCTGTTCGCCGCCGAGGTCACAGCGCGAGGCGGTGAGGTGGTCCACACCGTCTCATACGACCCCGCCGCCCCAGACTTCCTCGAGCCCGCACGGACACTCGGCCAGAAGGACTACGAGGCCCGCGCCACCGAATTCTACAGGATCAAGCGAGACTTCAAGGAGAACGGATTCGACGAAGACAAGGCCATGCTGCCGCCCATCGTCGACTTCGACGCCATCTTCATCCCCGACAACTGGCGCCGCGTAGCGCTGGTGGCGAGCTCACTGGCCTACGAGGAGTTCCCGGTGGGGGGCTTCCGCCCCAACCGCCACGCCGAGCCCATCCCCCTGCTCGGGCTCAATGCCTGGAACGACCCGCGCATCATCGAGGCGGGCGCCCACTACGTCCGAGACGCGGTCTTCGTCGACGCCTTCCAGGTCGACAGCGACTCCCCGGCTACCCAGGGCTTCGTGGGCGAGTACAAGACCGCCTTCGGTCGTGACCCGCAGGTCATCGACGCGGTGGCCTACGACGCGACCCGACTGCTCACCCTGGCCGTATTGGGGGCCGGCGCTTCCCGCGACGCCGCGCGGGAGCAGCTGTCCGAGGTGGCGCTGCCCGACCCCGTTGCGGGAGGAGCGAAGTTCGGCGAAGACCGTGAGGTGGCACGTGAGCTGCTGTTGTTGACGGTGGGCAAAGAAGAGATCCACCCATGGTTGCCTCCAGAAGAGGAGCTGCCCCCAGAAGGCCTGCCCGAGGGTGCCCCGTAGGGGTACCGCTCTCGACTCAAGGCCATGACGCCCTCCGCTGCGTGCTAAGGTCAATTCGGCCAAGGAGGTAAGAGCCAACCCGATGCCCGACGACCCTGGCGAATCGTCCGTCATCGCGGCTTTACTCCGCCGACGATCACCCGCGGCGCACGCAGGACTGTCTGTCCTCGTGGATGCAGGCGATGACGCAGCCGTGCTCTCCGCCGGCCGCACCCTCACCACCGATCTGCTCGTGGAAGGCGTGCACTTCGACAGCCGACTGTCTCCTGCGGATGTCGGCTGGAAGGCCGTGGCAGCCAACGTCTCCGACCTGGGCGCCATGGGCGCGCGTCCCGAGTGGGCGCTCCTCGGGCTCTCGCTCCCAGAGCCCCTCGACATGGCATGGGTCCACGACTTTTCGGCGGGGCTCGCCGAAGCCTTGGCCCATTGGGGACTGAGACTCGTGGGAGGCGACACCACGCGCAGCCCGGGCCCCCGCGTCGTCAGCGTGACCGTGGGCGGCACCGCACACCATCCCGTGACCCGCGCCGGCGCGCGACCCGGCGACGAC
>JAERSX010000701.1 GCA_016845285.1 Deltaproteobacteria bacterium
CCTCACACCCGAGGCTGCTCCTCACCTCGGCCCAGAGCTCCCCGGTCGGTCCGCTCACACCCCACACGTGGTCCGCAGGTGGGCCAGCAGACCACGGCAGCCCGCGTCGCAGATGTCGAGCACGGTCTCGAAGCCGTTGGCGCCGCCGTAGTAGGGATCCGGCACGTCGAGATCGCGCTCCCCGCCCTCGACGAAGTCACGGAAGAGCGAGATCTGTGCGCCGCCATCGAGGCCTCGGGCCATGGCGCGCAGGTCGGCCAGGTTCTGGCCATCCATGGCCACGATGTGATCGAACTCGTGAAAGTCGGCGGAGCGGACCCGACGCGCCTGGCCCGCCAGCTGAACGCCCCGTCTCCGGGCAGCAGCGGTGGACCGTCGGTCGGGAGCCTCACCCGCGTGCCAAGCGCCCGTGCCAGCGCTGTCGATGGCGATGCGATCGCCCAGGCCCTCGGCCTCGAGGAGGGCCGCCATGACGCCCTCGGCCGTAGGAGACCTGCAGATGTTGCCGAGGCAGACGAACAACACGGACACCATGGGCGCCTCCGGGTCAGCCAGCTTGGCCGGGTCGTGACCGCTATCTCAGACTATCCATGCCCGCCTCGGCTCCGACGCGCCGACTCTGATACGGTCCCGCCCGCGGAGGTCTGACGATGCGCGCACCCTGGTTGGCCCCAATCTTCCTCGGAATCCTCGGGTGTGGAAGCACTCAGGGCGATGACAAGGAAGGCCAAGAGCTACAGCTGGCACCCCTGCCGCATGGCGTCGAACCCGGGACACTGACCGTGACGGTCACCGAGGCCGGCCGACTGGTCGCCGCTGGCATCGACGTGGCCGGCTGGCCACCTGCGCGACAGGACTTTCGAGGCGATCTACACCCAGCACTCGACAAGGCCCTCGAAGGCCAGGCCCAGAGCTCGATCTTGATCCAGGTCCCGAGCACCACCGCCTTTCGCGACCTCCAGCCCCTCCTCCACACGGCGGACCGGCGTGGCATGCGCCACCAGTGGCTGCCCAGCCTCGAAGCTGGCACCGCCCTCGGTCCCTTCACCCGGCCGACATCTCCTCCCGAGGGAACGGCTCTGACGGTCACCGGCGCCCGCCCCCACCTCGTGCTGTCGGTGAGCAGCCGCGGCTCGGCTCGCTGGGTCGACACCTCGGTGGCCTACGAGGCCCTGGCCACGGTCGAGGGAGCCACCGAGCCCCTTGGGCTACGGGCGGGCGACCTCCCAGGCGCAGTCGACTGTGCCGCTGTGTTCGGCGAGGCCACGCCGTTGGTGGAAGCCTGCACAGCCGGCCAGCAACCCGACGCCGATGATCCTCCTCCGCTGCAAGTGGGCCTCGAGACGGGCTGCCTCGTGGCACCCATCACGGACTCCGCGGCCACCGATCAGTGGCGTCATGAGCTGGCCGCGAGTATTCCAGCGCTCGATCTCGGCGCCTGGGGCACCCCCATCCTCGCCCTCGACCCAACCGTGCAGACCCGCACCGCCGTGGCCCTGGCCCTCGGGATCCAAGACAGTGGTCTGAGCCTGCCCATCCTCGCTGGCCGGAGCGGACTGGACGGCTCCGAAGGCCCCACCCCGTGCCCCACGGAGGTGCCCTCCGATGAGGAGTTGGCAGAGTCCGGCGCCTACTGGCTCGGCCGCGCCGGCGCCACCGCCGAGGCTGCAGCGCTACGGGCCGCAGCCGCCCCCGCCACGACAACCGAACCGGACACACAGCCCGTCGACGACACCGTGCCACCCTACGATGCGTCTCTGACCGAGGTCACCGCCACGGGCGCCATCTCCAAGCGCGTCGCACAGACCGCCGTCGAGGAGAGCTGGGAACCCTTGGACTCCTGCTTCCAGAACGCCGCCCGCCACGGGCTGAGCGGGGCCATCCGACTGGAGGTCGCCGTCAAGCAGAGCGGCAAGGCGCGGTCCAAGGTGGTCCGGGCAACACCGGGTCTCCAGGCCGTCGGCGCCTGCCTGTCCGGACGGGTTCAGCGCGTCCCCTTCCCCGCCGAAGACGAAGCCTCGACGTTGACCTACGACTTCCGGGTCATGGCGCTCTGAGCACCGGTCGCTCCGCCAAGTAGACGAGGTGGTCGCTCACCTGGACCCGACGCGTGTCCGGTGGGTTGAGCACCGTCTCACCGCTCGTGGTGATGCGCAGGCCGATCACCATCGCACCCGTCTTCCGCTTGACCATGGTCGAGGCCTCCGAGAACGCCACGATCCCTTCGAGGTCGTCGGGTCGGCGACCGATGTAGACATTGTGGGCACCAGCCGCCACCACCTCGCTCAGGATGGTGGCGGTGCCGTGCTCGCGGATGGCATGGGCGAGGAGCGAGAAGCCGATCCGAGTGGTCTCGATGACCTCGTTTGCGCCTGCGGTGCGTGCATGGGCCACGTTCTCGACGTCGAGGATCTCGGCCACCAGGTAGACAGGCTGCTTGCGACGCCCGAGGTCCGGCTGCATGCCGAGGTAGCTCCTCACGGTGAACAACGTGAGGATCGTCGTGGCGTCCGCTTCCTGGGGGGACGCGTCCCGAGCGCCCACCACGATGGCGGCGGCAGCCTTGCCCAGGCGGACCTTGTCCAGCTCGCTCTGCTTGGTGGGATCGCCCCGCACCCACTGGAAGTCCGGAGGCAGATGACGCGGCCGCTCCCGGTCGGCGAAGACGACGACATCGACCTCGGAGACATCCATCTCCTCCTCGAGGGCGTCGAAGAGCATGCGCACACCCGGGTCGTAGCCGAGGACGACGATGTGGTTGACGAGTCCACTCATGCGGACCACCTCCTGCCGCAGTGACATGACGCTGTGGACCAGAGTCTGGCCCACGATTCCGGCGAAGAGCGCGAGCATGAACATGCCCGACACCATCAACACGCCGCCGATGACTCGACCCACCGGGGTGACGGGGGCGATGTCGCCGAAGCCCACGGTGGTCACGGTGACCAGGCCCCACCAGAGGCCGTCCCCGACACTGTCCATGTCTTCGTTGCTGCCGATCTCGGCGGCGTACATGCTCAGCCCACCGATGAGCACCAGCGTGCCGAGCAAGGAGAAGGCCAACGAATACAGCGGCGCGTTGTCGCGCAGACCCTGGACCAAGCCCTTGAAGGGATTGGAGTAGCGAAAGATCCGACCGGTGCGGAGCAGGCGGAGGAGCCGGGCCGCGCGCAGGGCCCGGAGCGGCGGGTACACCGCCACCACCGTGAGCAGGTCGATGAGGGTCATCGGCCGGAGCAGGTAGCGGACCCGCCCCAGCACCTGGATGCGTGCCGCGCCGAGCCAGCCATCGTCGTAGAGATCGAGCTCTGCAGGTCGGAACGTCAGGACCCGCAGGAACAGCTCGAGCGCGAAGACACCGAGCACAGCGAGGTCAGCGACGCGAATCACCATCAGCGCCTGCGGGGCCTCCGCCGCCAGGAGCTCGAGGGGCACCAACAGGATGCTCACCACGATGAGCACCCAGATCGTGCGGTTCATCACGGGGAAGGAGGGGTGCGATGGCTGGTGAAGCGCACCGCCCAGCCACCGGAAGGCCTGTTCCTGTCTCACCGCGGCAGCTTAGCCCGCCTGCTCGAACCCGGGATAGGCACTCCCCCTGGAGGCACCATGGCAGAACCGCCTGATGGCGACGACACCTGGAGCTCGCTGCGCGATCAAGTCGAAGAGGCGCTTCGCAAGGCCGGCCTCGGCGACCGCCACCTCGACGAGGCCGTCGTGCAGGCCATGGAGCAAGCGTTCTCCGCTCTCGGCAGCCTCACCGAAGACACCGAGGTGTCCCCGTCCAGCCCGGACGTCACCGTCGTCGAAGGCGGTCGGCGCGACGACCAGCCTCCAGCGCCCGGAGACCCGCCCGAGCTCCGGCTGGCACCACAGACGGCATCCGACACCCACGACGACCTCGGCACAGGAGACACCAAGATTCGGGTGACCGTGCACCGTCTCGACCGCGACGGACGGCGCCGCAGCAACACGGACACAACCGCCAAGCGCAAGGAACGTCGGCTGCTGGTCCAGGGCCGCATCCAAGTGGCACCCGAGGGGCATCAGACGATCTTCAGGGGCAGCGAGAGCCGGAGCTACCGGCTGCACTGCAACGAGGGCACGCTGCGCATCACCCTCGACGGCCTTCCGGCCGAGTCGCTGTCGGCCGGCCAGTCCATGGACGTGGACGCGGCCCTCATCCGGGTCAGCGGTGCGGACAGCGCCTCGGCTGTCGGGACCTATGTGCGCCTGCCACGAGCGCCGATCCGATGAGCCGACACGGAGACACCTGGACGCTGAGCACGCTCAATGTCAACGGCATGAGGAGCGCCGTGTCGAAGGGCCTGGCCCGCTGGCGGAGCGGCTCCAAGAGCGACGTGCTCGCGCTTCAAGAGCTCCGCATCCATCCCGACCAGATGAAGCCTGAGCACCATCCCCCCCGAGGCTGGCGGAGCGTGCAAGCCGACGCCGAGAAGCGCGGCTACTCGGGCACGGCGGTGTGGAGCCGACTGCCCATCCTGGCCACGTCCACCGGCTTCGGCCTCGACTGGGCCGACGCCGAAGGACGTGTGGCCATCGCCGACCTCGAGCCGGCACGCGTGGTCAGCATCTACCTGCCGAGTGGCTCCAGCGGCGAGGCCCGACAGGCCCGCAAAGAAGCCTTCATGGCCCACCTCGCCGAGTGGGCACGCGGCCAGCTCCAGCAGGGCCGGCCCGTGGTCCTGTGCGGCGACCTCAACGTCGCCCACACCCGCGACGACATCCACAATCCCACCGGCAACAAGAAGAACTCAGGCTTCCTGCCCCATGAGCGGGATTGGTTCAGCGAACTCTTGGCGCAGGGCTGGGTGGACGTGTGGCGTGCAGCCCATCCCGGCGAGAAGACGTGGACCTGGTGGTCGAACCGGGGCCAGGCGCGAAAGCTCGACCGCGGCTGGCGCCTGGACTACCAGCTCGCCAGCCCCGACC
>JAERSX010000702.1 GCA_016845285.1 Deltaproteobacteria bacterium
CCACGGCGTCGTGGTGGTCGGAGACCTCGGTCGCAGCGCATTTCCCGAGCTCCAGGTGGTGGGCGAGGCCCTCACGGGCGCGGCTCAGCTGAGCGGTCAGTCCGCTCCGGGCGGGGTGCTCGTCAGCGACGCTGTTCGCCGCCAGCTGGGGGCGGTGCTCGAGCTCGGCTACGCGCGACCGGCTTCAGGTTCTCTGGGTCAAGCCTGGCCCGTCCCCCTGAATGTCCACCCGCAGCGACGTCGGGCCGAGCACAACTAGCAGGCCCCTCGCGCCAGAGTTGGGGTGGCGACGCCCTCCCTACTCGTCGAGCGCCAGCACTCCCGACACGGTCATGTCGAGGCTGATCGTGTCCAGGCTCATGCTGAAGGACAGGTCGTCCCAGCCCACCCAGGTGATCGTCGTGGCCCCGAAGGTGTCCCAGCCGTTGGACGAGGCCAGCACCGAACGGTCCTCCCAGGCTTCGCCGGAGATGCCGCTGACGCGCGGGCTCAACGTGAGCTCGGCGCCCAACAGGTCCATGGCGTCGGGATCGTCGCCGTCTGGGGTGCAGGTCGCCAGGTAGTCCAGGGCACCGACCGTGCGGGACAGGGTGATGGGACAGCTCAGCTCGAAGGTGTAGGTGATGCCCTCGCGTACGGCCTCCGCGCTGATGTCCAGGCTGCCACTGAAGCTGCCGTCACCGTCGATGCGGCCGTCGCAGTCCTGATCGACATCGTCCCAGGTCTCCTCGGCGCCCGGGTAGATCGAGGCGTTGGCGTCATCGCAGTCCACGTCCTCGGTGTAGGAGTCGCCGTCGTTGTCGACGGGCTCGGGGTCACCTTCGTCACCGCCGTCGTCCTCGCCGCCGTCGTCGCCGTCGTCGCCGTCGTCGCCGGTACCGGGCCCAGGAGAGTCCTGGGCCGAGTCAGACACCTCGGCCGGACGACAGGCGAGGAGCACCAGCGGGAGAAGAAGGAAGGAGCCGCGCACGGTCGCAGGTTAGCCCGTCGTCTGTGGAGTCCGCATGCCTGGCATCGACGAGAGCCGCCCTTTCGTGCCCGTGAACATCGCGGTGCTGACCGTGTCCGACACCCGAACCTTCGCCGACGACCGCTCCGGGGACACCCTGGTGACGCGCATCGAAGGCGCAGGTCACACCGTCGCCGCCCGCACCATCGTCGCCGACGACGTGGCCGCCATCCAGGCCCACCTCGGCGCGTGGATCTCCGACGAGAGCATCGACGTCATCATCAGCACAGGTGGAACCGGACTCACCGGTCGCGACGTGACCCCCGAGGCCTTCGAGGGGCTCTACGAGAAGCAGATCCCAGGCTTCGGAGAGCTCTTCCGCCAGCTCAGCTACGCCAAGATCGGGACGTCGACCATTCAGTCCCGGGCCACCGGAGGGGTCGCCGGCGGCACCTACCTCTTCGCCCTGCCCGGCTCTACGGGAGCCTGCAAGGACGCCTGGGACGACATCCTGCGTTGGCAGCTCGACGCGCGCTTCCAGCCCTGCAATTTCGTGGAGATCATGCCCCGACTGTTGGAGCATGTGCAGAGCGGGCGGTCCGGGAAGATGACCCCTCGCAAGTGAGCTGAGGCGCGGCCTGTCCATGCACCAGCTCGACGCCTTGCCCGACGCCCTGGGGCGTGGCAGCATCGGCGCCCCAGACCCCCTCGGAGGACGCCTGTGACGGCCCGCCCCCGCTTCCTCGAAGCTCTCGTACGAATGGCGGCAGTGTTGTGCCTGCTGGCAGCTCCGGCGGCAGCACAGGAGCCCATCGACGACGACACGCCCCCAATGGTCGATCCGGCCGTCAGCCTCAACATTCGCGGCCCCGGAGACGCCGTCATCGTCATCGGCAACGAGGCCTACAGCGCCCTTCCGCAGCCACGCTACGCCGTCAATGATGCCCGGTCGGTGCGCGACTACTTCACCAAGACGGTGAAGGTGAAGCCCTGGCGCGCCAAGTACATGGAGAACGTCACCCGCGAGGTCATGCTCAAGGAGATCAAGCGGATGACCTGGAAGGCCCGACGGCACAGCACCGTCTGGGTCTACTTCGCGGGCCATGGCTACTCCACCGGCCGAAAGCGCTCCCTGCTGGGCGTGGACGCCACCCTCGGCAACATCGACAAGCGCGGCGTGACCCTGCGAGAGATCGAGTCCCTGCTGGCGAAGAACCGCCGCCCCTCGCGCATCGTCTTCATCATGGATGCCGGCTTCGGCAACGTGAGCCGCGACGGCCTCGAGCTCATCCCCGGCCACGAGGTGGAGACCCCCGAAAACTGGTCGCTGAAGGACAAGCGCTCGCTGATCTGGGCAGCGGCTTCGGATGCTGGGCCGGCCCACGAATACCGCGCTGCCGAGCACGGACTCTTCACCTGGTCGGTGCTGGGCGCCATGCGCGGCTGGGCAGACGGCGAGCTCGACGAGACCCGAGACGGCAAGGTGACCTTCGCCGAGGCACAGCACTTCGTGCGCCGGGTCCCCCGGGCACTGGGTCGGGTCACCAACCCCACCATCCACACCGACCCCGTCACCATCGACTTCACCCTGGCCCAGGGCAAGCATCTCGAGACAGGCCCCTCGGATGAGTACCTCGACCGCATCTCCCAGGGAGAGCGCCGAGACCGCTTCGAGGAGCTGTCGCGTCGTCTCCGCACGGAGGCCACGGCCTTCTGGTCCGACACCCTTCAGCTGGCCAACGAGGGCGGGGAGGCCGGCCGCGAGGCCCTCGAGGCCTTCATCAAGGAGTACGAGAACGCGGTGGTCACCATCTCGTGGGGCCTGCGCGTCCCCGAGGTCCGCGAGGCCCGTCGGGTGCTCTCCAACTACGACGAGGAGGGCGGCAGCACCGCGGCCCAAGAGGCAGTCGCAGCCGCAGACATCGACGAGATCGTCGCCTGCGACGACGTCGTGGTCCTCGAGGCCCCCGCGATGATGGGACAGCTGAGCGTGGGCCAGCGAGCCTGCCTGGATGCCCGCGTGGCATCGGAGCGTGTCCAGACCACCAAGGACAAGATCTCCCGCATCCTGCTCGTCAACGCCGAGGCTGGGAACGACACGACCGACTGGGAGCGCCTGATGGCGCGCCACCTCCAAGACATCGATCGCTCCGACCCCGACCTCGCCATGCGCTACGCCATCTACCTCTACAAGGGCGAGCTGGAGAACCAGGAGGGGGCCATCCGGTGGGCCGACGTCTCGCTGGAGAACAAGTCACGCTGGGAAGGCGCCGAGTACGTCAAGAAGGTCACGAGCCTGTACCGCTTGCGCGCCGAGGCCAGCAACCGCCTGTGGCAGGAGGCCGAGAAGGCCTACCGCAAGGAGCCCAGCCAGGAGACCGAGAGCGAGACGGCCTTCTACCGGGGCTGGACCAAGGACTACGCCCGCGAGTGGCTGGACTATGCCCGTGCCAGTGGTGGCAAGACCGACTACGCCTTCAACCTCTGCTCCTCGGCCGCCGGCACCATGGACTTCTGCAAGAGCGGCCCCTGACACCCGAGGCGAACCGACCACCATAGAGCGCGCCTTCCATGGCCCAGACCCACTTCAGCAAGCTCGACGAGGAGTCGCGGGCCCTCCACGACCGCTGGGACGACATCGTTCGCATCGGCGGCATCACCGCCGGCCTGGCCGTGGTGGTGTGGGCGGCCTGCAGCCTGCTGCGCGAGCTGGTGCACCTGGCCACCGAAGCGCTCTTCCACGGCGTGGAGCACGGTGAGGGCTTGATCGGCCCCTTGGTGCTCATGGGAGCGCTGGGGGGTGCAGCCGCCGTCCGAGCCCTCCTCGTCCGCCTGGGCAACTTCGAGCAGGCCGTGGGCGACGGCATGGACGTGGTGCTCGACAACTACCACATCACCTACCGCATGAAGGGCGACGACCCTCAGCCCCGCTACGACCGCCCCGCCTTCAGCCTGGCCCTGAAGAAGGGCATCCTGAGCCTGCTCACCCTGGGCAGCGGCGGCTCCGGTGGCCTCGAGGCCCCCGTCGTGCTCATCAGCGAGAGCCTGGCCGCCGGAGTCTCCAGGATCCTTCGGGTCCGCTCCGAATTCGAGCTTCGGACCTACCAGATCGCCGGCATCGCCGCCGCTGTGGCCACCCTGCTGGGCGCCCCGTTCACCGCGGCACTCTTCGCCGCCGAGATCGCGTACGGCGACCGCATCATCTACCGCAAGCTCGCCTACGCGCTGTTCGCCGGCGTCATCGCCTACATGCTGAACAACCGGCTCCACGGCTACCACCCGCTCTTCGAGGGACCGCAGCACGCCCCTGTCTACACCCTGACCGAGTACCTGGTGGCCACCCTGGTGGCGCTCACGGTGTCCATGCCCGTGGCGCTGGGCTTCGGCCTCGCCCTTCGCTACATCCGTGGCCTGGTGGGCAAGGTGCCCGACGGCTTCACAGCGGTGGTCTCGGCCCTGGGCGCAGGCCTCGTGGCCCTGGTGCTCTGGCAGTTCGCCGGCATCGGACCCGACCACGTGCTCGGCATGGGCGAGCACACCATCGCCGACATCCTGGCCGCCGACCCACAGCTCAACCTGTGGTGGGTGCTGGCCCTCATCTTCATCGGAAAGGTGCTCACGACCGGCCTGACCATGGGAGGCGGTGGCTCGGCTGGGCTGTTGATTCCTGGCATGTACCTGGGGGGCGTCTCCGGCGCGCTCACAGCGGTGCTGCTCAACCAGACCGGCTGGGTGGAGCTCGATCCCGCCCTCTTCGCGGTGGTGGGGATCGGCTCGGCACTGGTCGCCGTCATCGGCGTCCCCCTGGCCGCCATCGCCCTGGTGCTCGAGGTCTTCGGCAAGAGCTTCGGTCCGCCCGCCATCCTCGCCTGCGGCATCACCTACCTGGTCACCTTGAAATTCAAGATCTACGGCAACCAGCGGGTGGCCCGCACCGACGAGGACACCGATGAGCGGGCGAGCAGCCTCGAGGGGCGCGTGGACATCCCCCAGTGAGAGCGTCGACCCCGCTGTGGACGCCTCTGGCGGTCGAGGCCGCCCCGCTGCCCGAGCGGGTGGACATCACGGTGGTGGGCGACGGCCTGGCCGGTCTCGCGGTGGCGCTGTTCCTGGCCGAAGGGGGCGCCCAGGTCTGCCTGCTGTGCCCCGGTGACACCGTGGGAAGCGGGCTGATCGGCAGAGAGCCCGGCCTGGTCTTCGCCGGACTGGCCGAGCCGCCCGATCGTCTGGTGCTCAGCGTGGGGGAGGCTCGCGCAGCCGAGCTCCTGCGCTTCAGCGCAGCCTCGGTGGGGCTCGCGCACGACCTGGGACTCGCACGGTCCACTGGCGGTCTCCATGCCGCCCTCGGGCCCGACGAGGACCGCAGCATGGCACCAGCCGCACGTGTGCTGGAGGCCGCAGGGATCGAGGTCGAGGTCTGGGAGGCCGAGGCGGTGAACGCGGCGCTGGGCAGCTCGGCCTTCGGACGGGGCCGCTTCCTGGCCGGCGACGGGCTGGTCGACCCCGAAGTGGCCGTCGAGACCCTGTGGGATCGCCTCGGCCGCGCCGGGGTCATTCGATGCACGGCCCGAACGGTGGACGAGGTGGACACGAGCGGGGGTCGCGCGACGGTTCGGTGTGGTGATGAACTCGTGCAGAGCGAGCTCATCGTGCTGACGGGAGGATTCGAGCTGGCCCGCCTGGACCCCTGGTTCAACGACAAGCTCGCCCCGGTGCGCACCCAGCTCCTGGCCACAGCCCCCGGCACCCTGGATCCCCTCCCCTACGGGTTCAGCGCCCAGCTCGGCTACCTCTTCGGGCGCAGCACTCCCGACGGCCGCCTGGTCCTCGGAGGCTGCCGCTGGGCCACGCCGCATCTCGAGACCTGGGAGACCGATGACACCGTGATCGTCGATCTCATAGACGATCGGATCCGCGCGGCCTCGAGGCGTCACTTCCCTCCCACTGCGGAGGCCGCGGTGACACACCGGTGGACGGGGATCATGACCTTCGGTTGCGATGCACTGCCCATCGTGGGGCCCCTGCCGGGCCGGGCGCGCCTGGCGACCTGTGTGGCCTTCAACGGCCGGCCGTGGAGCCTCGCGCTGCGGTGTGCACGGGCACTGGCCGACGGCTTGCTGACCGGGCGGCCGGAAGGGCTCCCAGCGATGATGCGGTCGGACCGGTTTCTGTAGGCGAGCACGAGGCCAGCAGCACCGCATGGATGCTCAGCCAACCTCGTTGGGCTCCGCTTCGTCGGCGGGCATCGTGCCCGAGGCCTGGGCCACCGCACGCGCAGCCGACAGCACCGCGTCGATGATCGCCGCGGCCTGGGCCTCCGACTCGGGCCAGCTCAACAGGCGCACCCGAGCGCGGTTGGCGTCGATCTCCAGCGGTGGCAAGCGGACGAGCCAGGTACGCGTGACCGCCAACACCTCCGACCGGTCCAGGTGTGCCTCGGTCAGAGCCGCGGGAAGCCGCGCGACCACCTCGAACTTGGGCAAGAGGGCGAAGTCGTCGCCGACGCCCAGCTCGATGCGCACGGGCAGGCCACCAGCCAGGCCCTCGATCCC
>JAERSX010000703.1 GCA_016845285.1 Deltaproteobacteria bacterium
AGCCTGGGTGAGCGGGTGGGGACGACGAGCCGCGTCATCGTGCGGATCGGCCGAGGCGGCGGGTACGGGCAGCGTACCGGCGGCCGGCCCACTCGATGGCGTCGCGGCGACTCCAGGCCCACGAGCGCAAGCCGATGCCCACCAGCCCCAAGACCGCGACGGGGTGGAGGAAGGCGGACCAGACAGGGTGGTCGTAGCGCCAGGCGAGGAGGAGACGGGTGACGACGCCCGCCAGCGCACCGAAGGCACCGGCCGCGGAGAGGGTGGGGTCTCCCTGGGTGGCGCCCGCCACCAGCCCGGCCCAGGGCAGGACCCACAGGCCCAGGTGCAGCCCCAACACGAAGGCCAGCGCGAGTGGACTTCCGCCGATCCCTTCGTAGAGGTTCTTCGAGAAGCCGGCCCAGACCTCGGCGCCGCTTCGGTACATACGACAGCTCGCCAGGTGGTGTCCGTCCACGAAGCGGACCGTGCCTCCGCGCTCCTTCACGAGGCGGCACAGCGCCATGTCGTCCACCAGCTCCGAGCGAATCGCCGCGAAGCCGCCCGATGAGAAGTAGGTGTCCCGCTCCACTGCGAGGATCTGCCCGTTGGCGGCCAGGACACGCGGGTCGGAGACGAGCTCGATGAGACGCAGAGGCAGCCAGGCGGTGTAGCTGAGGTGGAGCAGGGGCATGAGGAGGGCCTCGGCCAAGGTGCCCATGCGCTGGCGTGGAACCGCCGTGATCAGGTCGGCTCTCGGTGCTTCGTCGAAGAGCTGGGCGATTCGGGCGACGGCGTCGGGGCTCAGGGTGACGTCTGCGTCCACGAAGATGAGCACATCTCCGAGAGCGGCGGCAGCGAGCTGGTGGCACGCGTGCGGCTTGCCGACCCATCCGGGGGGAAGCGGCGCGCCGCGCAGCACCTTGACCCGAGCGTCCTCGGCGGCGAGGCGCGACAGGATCTCGGGTGTGGCGTCCGTCGACCCGTCGTCGCAGACGATCAGCTCGTGGACGCGGCTCTCTCCGTCGAGCACGCTCCGCACGGCATCCTCGATGGAGCGTGCTTCGTTTCGTGCTGGGATGAGCACGCTCACCAGCCGCTCCGGGGGTTGGCCAGGGCGGCCTCGACGCCAGGTGAGCAGGTTGAGCACCGTCATGGCGAGGGGAACGAGCGCGGGGAGCGCCAGCCAGAGCCAAGGGGATGACAACGGGTGGGTCACGACGCTCTCCGAGCGGGAGAGGAGACCTGGCCGATGAGGCGCTGGAGTCGTCCTGTGCGCGGCCCACTGAAGAGGGGCAGCCACATGGAGTCACCGACGGAGGGGCGGTGCACCCGCATGCGCACCAGGGGCCGCTGCCAGGCGAGGTCGATGCGGTCGGGCAGAACGACCTCGCCAACGCCGAAGCCGGTGTCCCCGCGCTGGTGACCGCTCACCAAGAAGCGCTGGTAGAAGGGGCCGTCATCGACGGTGTGTCGGAGCCGCAGGTGGAGGGGCCCGCCCTCCAGGTCGAAGCGGATGCGGGTGGGGCTGGTGACCCCCCAGATGCTGCGGCGCTGGGCTTCCACCTCGAAAGACACGGGCTCGGTGACGGTGGCTGCACCGTCGGGACGGACCTCGACCAGGACTGCGCGCGTCGGTGCGCCGTCGCCGGCGTGCAGCAGGTAGGCCACCAGCTCGCGGCCGGGGAGGGCGGTCCGGATCCAGACCCAGCGGTCGATGCCGAGGTCGTGCAGTGGCGTGGGGCTCGCGTTGCCGTCGTAGTAGGCGCGCCCCTTCAGCTCGAGGAGGGGGTGATGGCCTTCGGTGATCGTGGCCCATCCCTCGGCGCAGGTGAGGCGCGGCGCCCAGGCGTGGACCGAGGGGCCGAGAGGAACCCGGCTCTGATCGAGGGTACAGCGCGCACCGGTCACCTCGATGTAGGCCCGCACACGGCCATCCCCCCCGGGCACTGGGCAGTCGAGGTGCGCGACGAGGTGCTGGCGTCCGTCGGCGTGGTTGTGGAGTCGGATCCGGCTCTGGCCAAGGGTCCAAGAGCCGTCGATGTCCGACCAGGCGACCTCATCGGGGTCCAGCTCGTGCAGGAGGTATGCACAGGGTTGGCCTTTCTCGTACACCGCCAGGTTGAGAGACGGACGGCTCGCGGGCGCGACCGAAACCCCTGCGCGCTGGGCTGACGCAAGCCCGGGCAGAAACGGTAGCCCCAAGGCCCAGATCAACACGAGGCCGTTGCCGTTCTCGTCGATGAGATCGACGTAGTGCCACAGGAAGCCAGAGGCGCCGCGGGCGAGGGCGTCGGTGTCTTGGGGGGCGAGGCTGCCGAGCTGAATCATGGGGTCTCCCTGGCGGGCAGGCGGTGGCAGGGTCCTGCCTCCATTTCTGTGGACAAACTATATTCATACTGTTTGCATTGCAACAGAAAGTGCACTACCTTTGAACAGGGTTGGCCAGAGAGGCCGCCGCAGGAGGTCAGAGTGGTTCAGGTCGATGCACAGCCCACTTACGGCCAGGTCGATGTGGTCGTGATCGGCTCGGGACCTGCTGGCTTGGCGGTCGCCTCCGCATGCGCTGACAACGGCTTGTCCACGGTTGTGGTCTCCCCGTCGCCTGAGCGCCGCTGGGTCCGCTCCTTCGGGCTCTGGGTCGACGAGATCGAGGGCCTGCCCGAGCGAGCCGCCGTCAGCCAGACCTGGGCCAGCCCGGTCGTGCACGTCGACGATCACACCCGACACGAGATCGGCCGTCGATACGCGCGGCTCGACGTCGGGTCGCTGCAGCAGCTGATGACTCAGCGTGCCCAGAGCCTCGGCGTTCGATTCATGGACGACCTCGTCGACGCTCTCGACCACGGTCCGACCGCGACCCGTGTCCGGACCCGCGTGTCGGGCATCCTGCCCGCAGCTGTCGTCATCGATGCATCGGGCTTCGGCTCCCCATTCGTGGTGACCTCCGGCAGCGATCGTCCGGCATGGCAGACCGCATTCGGTCGCCTCGTGCGGGTCGCTCGCCACCCCTGGCCGCGAGGGGAGATGGTCTTCATGGACTACCGGAGCCCCAGAGAGGGGCACACTCCGGCGCCTCCGACCTTTCTCTACGCGATGCCGCTCAGCGCCCAGCTGGTCTTCGTGGAAGAGACCTCCTTGGCCGGCCGGCCCGGCATGTCCATGGACCAGCTGCGGCGGCGCCTCGAGTCACGCCTCCAGCGCATGGGGATCGAGGTGCGCGAGGTGCTCGAGGAGGAGCACTGTCAGATCGCCATGGGCGGTCCCCTCCCTCGACTCGACCAGCGGGTGGTTGGGTTCGGGGCCGCGGCTTCGATGGTGCAC
>JAERSX010000704.1 GCA_016845285.1 Deltaproteobacteria bacterium
TCCTGCGGTGGGACATCGCCGCGCTTCGCTTCGGGACGGGTGAGCGGGCTCGAAGCTACACCAACCGCTTCACCATCTACGACGACGACGACACCCTTCGGCTCATCAAGCAGCTCTGTCGTGAGCGCGGCATCGACAAGAAGGCCCACCCACCACGGCAGATCCGTCGCACCATCGACACCGCGAAGAACCAGATGTTGGGCCCCGATCAGATCGGCGAGCTGCTGCGGGGGCCTCGCGACCCGTCCGATGTGATCTACCGGGCCTACCAGGACTCGCTGCTGGCCGCGAACGCCGTGGACTTCGGGGACCTCGTCAACCTCGTGGTCAAGCTGCTCACCGAGCATCCCGACATCCTGGACCGCTACCGACGCCGCTTCCGGTACCTCATGGTGGACGAGTACCAGGACACCAACCGCGCCCAGTACGAGCTGGTGCGGCTTCTCGCCGGCCCTCGTGGGACCGAGCAGCGTCTGGGCAACGTCGCGGTGGTCGGCGACGATGACCAGTCGATCTACCGCTTCCGTGGCGCGGACATTCGCAACATCCTCGACTTCGAGCGGGACTTTCCGGGCGCCAAGGTGGTGCGACTCGAGCAGAACTATCGGTCGACCGGCTTCATCCTCCAGGCCGCGCACGCCGTGGTGCACAACAACCAGGGGCGGAAGCACAAGGAGCTGTGGACCGACAAGGGCGACGGCGAGCGCCTGCGCACGCTGGTGGGGCAGGACGAGGGAGAGGAAGCATCGCTCGTGGTGGGCACGGTGCGCCGGCTGCGTGGCAAGGGCCGCAAGCTCAGCGACATGGCGGTCGTGTACCGCACGAACGCGGCCTCCCGGGCCTTCGAGCGAGAGCTCGTCAAGTACGCCATTCCGCACGTGCTGGTAGGTGGCCTCAAATTCTACCAGCGTCGCGAGGTCCGCGATCTGCTCGGCTACCTGAAGCTGGTGGTCAACCCTGCCGACGACATGGCCGTGGCCCGCGTCATCAACGTCCCATCCCGGGGGATCGGCGCCCGCTCGCTGGAAGGCATCCGTCAGGTGGCGCTGGAGCGTGGCGTGCCCATGCTTCGGGCTGCGCGCCTGTGGTCCACTGAAGGCCGTGGCAAGGCCCGCAAGGGTGCCGAGACCTTCGTGGGCATCATCGACCGGCTCACCGAGGAGGTGACGCGGGTGGAGCCGGACGAGCTCGTCGCGCTGGCGGTGAAGCTCAGCGGGTACGGGGCCATGCTCGAGGCGGAAGAGACCGACAAGGCCTCGGAGCGCGTCGAGAACCTCGAAGAGCTCGCTCGTGCCTTGGCCGACGAGGGGCTGGTCGGGGAGGTCGACGAGGACGGCGTGCCCCTCGACGAGGACACCGAGCTGGACGCCATCGGACGTCTGCAGGCATTCCTCGACCGCGCCAGCCTCTCGGGGCAGGCCGAAGAGCTGCCGGACGGCGACGATGGTCGACTCACGCTGCTGACCGCTCACCTCGCCAAGGGCCTGGAATTCCCCGTGGTCTTCGTCAGCGGCATGTTCGAAGGGGGCTTCCCCCACTTCATGGCCCGAGACCTCGAGGAGGACATCGAGGAGGAACGACGGCTGATCTACGTCGCCTTCACCCGAGCCGAAGAGCTGCTCTACCTCTCCCGACCTCGCCGTCGCCTCATGCTGCAAGCGGGGGGTGGCTGGCGCGACGTGGAGCCGAGTCGTTTCCTGGCAGAGATCCCCCCTGAGCTCCTCCAGCGCGCGGGCAGCAGCGGCTTCTCGCGTGGCGGAGGCTGGCGGGCCCCCTCTCGGGAACGTGAGGGGTGGGGAGGAAGTCGTGGTGCCGGCCGCCGATCCATGGGCAGCCAGCGACAGGGCCAGCAGTCCTTGCTCGGGGGAAGGAGCCCTCTGGGACCGAGCTCGACCCCAAAGCCACCGTCGGGTGAGCACCGTACCCGTGAGCCCGAGACCGCAGAAGATCTGCGGTCGGGGGTCCATGTGGTGCATCCTAAGTTCGGGCCGGGAACAATTCTCCGGAGCGATGGTCCACCACACAACCTCAAGCTCACCGTGGCCTTCGAGTCAGCAGGACGAAAGACCCTCTACGCACGGTTTGCGAAGCTGGAGATCATCGAGACGTGACCGCCCTCCTCGTGGCCCTGCTCCTCGGCGCTCCAGCATGGGCGGCGAGCATGGTGGAGGTCACGGCGGGGGTGGTCGGACGTGAGCTGGCCGTCCGTCCGACAGAGGCCGCCGCGCGTGCCCTCGTAGACCAACAGGCCTGGATGGAGGCTGCCCACGCCTGGCGAGGGCTCGCGGCGACGCCGATGTCCAGCCGGCAGGCTCGTGTGGACGCCTTGCTGTGGGCGGCGATCTGTTTCCATCGGGGAGGGGCCGAGAGCAGCGCTGGCGCCGCCATGTTGGATGCGCTCGTCCTGGCGCCGGGCCATCCCCGGGTCATGATGACGGCTGCCTGGATGCTGGCCGAGGCCGGCGGGGGCCGCGGGGCCGCCAAGCTGGTGCGTGACGTGCCCCTCGGTCATGCCGATGCTGCTGGAGTGGTGTTGCTCGAGCTCCGTGCTCCGGACGTGAAGCCCCGGCGGGCGCGTCGCATCGTCGACCGGGCGGCCGCTGCGGGTCGGGCGGACGCTTGGGTCTGGTTCGAGGCCGGCCTGATGCAGACCTTCGCCGGCGATCCCCGTGGCTTGATGCTGCTGGAGCGGGCGCGCCGTTCCCCGCACGCCAGCCCGACCCACGATCACGTCCTCGTCGGCGTTCGCGTCGTCCTGGGCGATCCCGAGGGTGCGGCTGAAGTGGCGGTCGGCGGTCTGGCCTCCCACGGCGATCACCCGGTGATCCTCGAGGCGATCACCTGGCTCCTCGATCAGGAAGAGGGAGCGCGCGCCCTCGATCAGGCGGCATCTGGGGAGGTCGACCCCACGCTGGCAGCACTCCTGGGCACCTGGTTCCTGGAGAGAGGGGAGGCGCGCCTTGCCTTGCCCCACCTGGCACGCGTGGCCGAGTCTGATCAGGCGACGCCCTCCGAGCTGTCTCGGTGGGCCCGGGCGGTCGACTTCGTCGAGGGCCCCCAGGCCGCAACGGTGGCGCTCGTCGACGCCGTGGACCGTCACCCAGACGACCTCGGGCTCCGAGCCGCCCTCGCCGACGCCGCGATTCGCGGCAGGGACGAGGCCATGCTCTTGGCCGCTGCGGGGCTGCTTCAGGCGACAGCCCAGGCCCCTCTCCAGCTCGTCCTTGCTGCTCACGAGTCGGCGCTCTCGCTCTCCGATGGGGCAGAGGCCCTCCGCTGGGCGAATTGCGCGGCGGGATCTGGAGCGGACCCGGCCCGGGTTGCGCTCATGCGGGGTGCAGCCTTCCAGGAGCTGGGCCTCGGGGCCGAGGCGCTCGAGTCCTTCGAGTCGGGCTTGAGGTATGCGCCGAGAGATCCCGCCCTCCTCGGTGCCATGGCAGATCTGCTGCTGCGTCAAGGAACGGGACTCGATCCGCAACCGCAGCGCGCGCGGGAGCTGGCCGAGCGGGCCCTGGCGGAGAGTCCTCGGCAGGAGGCACGTGTGTTGAGTGTGCTGGCGGAGGCTTGTTGGCGCACTGGAGATCGAGCGCGGGCCCTGCGGCTGCAGCGGCAAGCAGTCGACTTGGATCCCAGCAATGGAGAGCTGACAGGGAGACTGATTCGCTACGAGGATGCGTGGCGTTGACGGCGACCAACCCTGACTTCCTGCGATCGATGCCTCGGCCGCTGCCCGAGCGGGAGCCGCTGGGGAGACGGAGTGTTTGTGGGGTTGTCCGCCCCGGTGGTAGCGTGCGGTCTGCGGGGTGGTGGCCCCGCCTGGCAAGGGAAGCGCCCGGATGAGTCGATGATCGTCACGTGCGACCAGTGTGGCTCGCGCTACAAACTCGACGACGCCAAGATCACTGGCCGTGGCGCGCGGATCACTTGTCCGAGCTGCCGCAATGTCTTCGTGGTGTTCAAGAAAGAGGAGGAGGCCTCTGCGGTGGCCCCCAAGCCTCGGCCCAGCCCGGCTGGTGGCGGCATGCGGGTCACCATGGTGGCCACTTCGGCTGCCCCGGCCCAGGCGCAGCTCAATGCCGACACCCTCGACTTCAAGAAGGTGGGCATCGCCTCCTGGAAGGTGAAGGTCAAGATCGGCTTGGTCTACGACTTCAACGACCTCAACACCCTCCGAAAGTACATCCAGGATGGGCGCGTCACCGAAGACGACCTGCTGAGTCACAACGGTGAGAGCTGGACTGCAATCGGGGACATTCCGGACTTGGAGGCTCACTTCATCCGGATCTACCTCGACGCTGAGACTGGGCTCCAGAGCTCCGAGGGGGCATCGGAGACCCCCGCGCCCACCCCATCGCTCGCGACGCCGGCTCTGCTGCCTGAGAAGGACGACGACACCGGCTTCGAGGACGAGGACTCGCCCACCATGATCATGGGCATGGGAGACCTCGCGGAATCCGTCACCACCGGAAGTCACGCGGCCATCGCGAATCCAGATGCCTCATCCTCGGGCTCCAAGGGCTCGGGTGGGGGGTCGAAGGGAGCCTCCATCCAGGCCACGGGTGATGCGAAGGCGTCCGGCCCTCGCTTCGTCGACCCCTTCGAGCAGCTGCGCGCCAAGCAGAAGCGCTCCGGGCCTTCTGGTGGGCGTCGTTCCGAGTCTCGGTCCACCCGAACCCGTGCGCCGCGAGCCACGCCGCCAGATGTCCGCCCCAGCGAGCCCGAGCGCAGCGGCGGACGAGGCATGGTCCTGGGTC
>JAERSX010000705.1 GCA_016845285.1 Deltaproteobacteria bacterium
ACATCGCCCAGGACGAGGCCTCGGTGCCACGCGCCATCTTGGGCACGGGCAGCGTGTCCATCTCCTCGCGCGGCGAGGAAGAAGACGACGCCCTGCCCGCCGTCGCCCGCCGCGCGCCCATCCCCCGCACCTGGCGTCGCCCATCCCCAGTCCGGATGGCGCCCCACCTGCTGGGCGTGGGCCTCAACCTCTACGGCCTGCGCGCCATCCCCGTCGTCGGCCGTGAGGGCGAGCGCGACCGCATGTGGCGGGCACTCCAGGAGGTGGCGGAGACCGGCGCTCCACGGGTGATCGTGCTGCGCGGCACGAGCGGCACGGGCAAGACCCGGCTCATCGACTGGATGCGCGAGCGGGTCCACGAGGTGGGCGCCGCCGAGGCCCTGCAGTCGACCTACCACGAGCGGGCCGGGGCCCAGACCGGCCTGGGCGGCATGCTCGCCCGTCACATCCGGGCCCAGGGTCTCGAGGCCCAGCCCCTGCAGGAGCGCATCCGCGTCGTCCTGGAGCGCATGCGGGCCCGAGGCGAAGACCTCGCCCTGGCCACCGCGGCACTCCTCGACCCGATCCAGTCGCGCGTGGCGAGGGGCGAGCGCACCGGCTTCCGCTCCGCCCGGGATCGCCACTCGTTGATCCGCCGCCTGCTCCGCGCCCTGGTCGACGCCCCAGGCGGTGGTCGCCCCCTGGTGCTCACCCTCGACGACGTGCACTTCGACACCGATGGTGTGCAGTTCGCCCAGTCGCTGCTGGCGGCTGGCGGCAGCTCGCTGCCGGTGCTCCTGGTGCTCACCGCCCAGGAGGAGTCCCTGCCCGAGCGGCCCGACGTGGCCGATGCCCTGGTCAAGCTGGTCGCACAGAAGAACGCCCAGGACGTGGTCCTCGGCCCCATGCCCCCTGACGAACACCAGGCGCTGGTGCAGCAACTCCTGGGCATGGGCGGCGACCTCGTCGAGCGGGTGATCCGCCGCACGGCAGGCAACCCCCAATTCGCCGTGGCCATGGTGGGCGACTGGGTGGAGCGCGGCCTGCTGGAGCCCGGCCCCGACGGCTTCCGCCTCCGCCCCCGCGCGCGCCTCGACCTGCCCGCGGGCATGCACGAGGTCTGGAGCGCCCGGGTCGAACACCTCATCAGCCTGGGCCGTCCCCGCGAGGCGCGCGGCCTCGAGATCGCAGCGGTGCTGGGCATGGACGTCGATCCCGTCGAGTGGGCCGAGGCCTGCTCGCTCGGAGGTGCCGTCGCCAACCCCGCCATCGTGACCCGCATGCTCCAGCAGCGCCTGGCGCACCGCCACGAGGAGGGCGAGGGATGGTCCTTTGCCCACCCGGTGGTGCGCGAGTGTCTCGAGCGTCGGGCCCGATCTGGTGACCGCCTGCGCCGCCATCACCGCGTCTGCGCCGACCTCATGCGCCAGCGCGGCCTGAATCGCCGTGGCGCCCGCGAGCGCCTCGCCCGCCACCTCTTGCTGTCGGGCGACGTCATGCCCGCGCTGCAGGTGCTGGTCGACGCCACCGAGGAACGCCTCATCGCCCGGGAGTTCGCTGCCGCCCTGAGGTTGCTCAACGCCCGCGACCGCGCCCTGCGCTTCCTGCGCATGCCCACCGAAGACGAGCTGTGGGGACGGGGCTGGGTGCTTCGCGCCCGGGTCTCACGCCTCGGCGACGACTACGACCAGGCCAAGGAGTGGTCGGAACGTGCGGCGCGTGGCGCCCAGCGACACGGCTGGACCCACATCGAGGTGGCCGCACTCCACGAGCTCGCTCAGGTGCACCTCGCCCGAGGTCAGCGCGATCCCGCCTGGGAGGTCTTGCTCCAGCTCGAGCGTCGAGCCATGGATCTCGACAACCAGCCCCTCCTCGGTCGCTGCCGCCTGGCCATGGCCCGGCTGCTCCTCGACCGTGGCCAACCCGGACGGGCCCGCCCCCTGCTGCAGAAGGCTCGGTCCCACTTCGACAGATCTGGCGACGCAGGGCGCTCCGCCACCTGTCGAGAGCTGCTGGGCCGCGCCGCCCTCCAAGCGGGCAAGCTCGACCTGGCCCGGGAGCACGCCGAGGCCGCCATGAAGCTCCACGAAGAGGCCGGCAACCGGGTGGGCCTGGCCTCGACCATCAACGACCTCGGCGAGATCGCCCGTCTCGGGGGAGACCTCGACGCCGCCGAGACCCACTACCGCGAGGCCATCACGCGCCTCGAGCAGGTGGGCCTGAGCGAGGCCGCCGTGCCCGCGCTCAACCTGGGCGTGACCCAGCTCCTGCGTGGCGAGCTGGAGGCGGCCCTGCCCCTGTTGATCAGCGCACGGCGCTCCTTCCAGGGCACCCAGGAAGACGGCCTCGCCGCGGCCTCCGGGGTGGCCCTGCTCGTGTGCATCGGTGCCACCGGTGACTGGAGTCGCTGGGACGAGATCTTCCTCGAGTGCGACACGCGCCTGAAGACGTCGGGCTTCGTCGACCCCGACACCGCCCGGGCCGCCACGATGGCCGGCGACCAGGCCGCCAAGGCGGGCCACCGCGCCCGGGCCCGTCGCAGCTACGGCATCGCTCAACGGCAGTGGAAGGCCCTCGGCCGCACCGAGGAGCTGACCAAGGCGCGCAGCGCGGTGGCCGCACTGGGCCGCGCGAAGCTGCCGCCCGCGAACTGATCGCGCAGAGGACCCGGTGGATCTCAAGGAGTACGCCGAGCAGGTGCTCTTCGGCACCACCGTGGCCGACAAGCTGGTAGATCCCGGGCGCCTGACCGATGCCACCCCCGGCCCGGGCCTCGGGACCGTCACCGAGCCGGGCAGGCCCCCCGGTCTGCGCTTCGAAGACCGGGGAGACCGCCAGCGCGTGAAGCGCGTGGGCGCCGCCGTCCTCGATGACCCCGCGCGTGCTGGCCGCTTGCTCCACGCCTTCGCCAACCACGAGCTGCTGGCGGCCGAGCTCATGGCCCTGGTCTTGCTCCGCTTCCCCCATGCGCCCGGGCCCTTCCGCCGAGCCCTCGGCCAGACCCTGCGGGAGGAGCAGCGCCACCTGCAGCTGTACCTGGACCGCATGGTGGACTTCGGTGTGGGCTTCGGCGAGGTCCCGGTCAACCGCTTCTTCTGGTCGGCGGTCGCCGATGTGGTCGATCCCCTCGACTTCGTCGTGCGCATGGGCCTCGTCTTCGAGCAGGCCAACCTCGACTTCACGCGACTCTACGCAGCGCGCTTCCGGGAGGTGGGCGACGAGGAGACCGCCGCCATCCTCGACATCGTGCACGCCGACGAGCTGGGCCACGTCCGCCACGGCCTGCACTGGTTCCGCACCTGGAAGGACCCCGAGCGCGACGAATTCGAGGCCTTCGCCGCACGCTTGAGGCCACCGCTGGGACCCAGCCGGGCCAAGGCGCCGGGGTACGACCGGGCCGAGCGCCTGCGCCTCGGCTTCACCCCCGCCTTCCTCGATCAGCTCGAGGTCTGGGGCCGCACACGGGGTCGGCCGCCCACGGTCTGGTGCTTCGATCCCACCGCCGAGACGGAGCTCGCCGGGCGCCACCCCAAGGCCGCCGTGGCAGCGCTGCGGCGAGATCTGGCTGGGCTCATGGGGGCGCTGGCGGCCACGGGCGACGCCGTGCTCGTGTCCCGGAGGCCCGACGCCGCCTTCGTGGCCGACTGGCAGGCGGCCGGTCTGCCGGAGGTGGAGTGGATGGACGCCGGGGACCCACCTGGCGACCACCTCGGAGGTCTGGCCGGCCGCAAGCTGAGCGGCCTGCAGCCGTGGGGCTGGACCCCCCGGTCTCGTTCACGCCTGGCACCTCTGGAGCCATCGCTGGTGGCCAACGCACGCCTCCCCCAGCTGCCCGACCGCGCCGCCTGGTCCAAGGCCACCGCCCACCACCTCCACGACACCCTGTTCTCCGAGCTCGCAGGATCTGCCGAGCGCTCAGCATCCTCGGGAGACTGGCTGGCCCCGCGTGCACACCTCGGGCGGGTCATCCACGAGGCCCACGAGCTGACCCATGTCCCCGACCTGGGCCAGGGCATCGTGCTCAAGGCGCCGTTCTCCACCAGCGGCGGCGGGCTGCGCCGAGCTCCATCCACCACCCTCGACGAGCCCACGCGCCGGTGGCTCGACAAGCGCCCGGCCACCGGCGACGGCGTGGTCGTGGCCCCGTCGCTCGATCGCGTGGCCGACCTCTCCTTCCATCTCGACCTCGACGCCGAGGGCCAGGCCACCTTCGTCGACTGGTGTCGCCCGGTCGTCGACCGACGGGGCCAATTCCTGGGCGCCGTGCTCGGTCGGCGCCTGGCCGATCTCCCCGCAGACGTGCGGCGCTTCCTGTTCGGAGACGGTCGCGACCCCCACCGGCTGCGCCACCTGGGCGCCCGGCTCGCCCGCCTGCTCGCCCCGAAGCTGCACGCACTGGGCGTCGACGGCCCCGTGGGAATCGATGCCTTCGTCTATCGCCACCAGGGCCAGCTCTTCCTCCATCCCCTCGTCGAGCTCAACCCCCGCTGGACCATGGGGCGGGTCGCCCTGGCCCTGGAGCGGCATCTCCACCCTGGGCGCACGGGTTGGTGGCAGCTGGTGCGCGCCCAGGACGTGGGCCCGCTCTCCGAGTGGGCGGCCCGCCTGCCCCGGCCCCGCTTCGAGCGGCGACACCTCCACACCGGCCCCCTGTTCACCACGCCTCCCACCCGCTCCGAGGCCTTCGGCAGCGTGCTTGTCGCGGGAGACCACCTGGGGGACTGCCGCGCGACACTGGCGCGACTTCCCGCGTAAAGGGCGCACGCCGGCCCGAGCTGCTGGATAGATCGAGCTCATGGCGCCAGATGTCCCGTCCCCCGACGAGAACCCGCTCCAGGCGGAGCTCGACGAAGCGCAAGGGCAGCGCGATCTGCTCCGGACCGAGGTCTCCGAGCTGCGCGCCGAGCTCTCGCGGCTGCGGCAGCAGCAGGCGATCAAGGCAGCAGCGGGCCAAGCCACCGGCGAGGTCGTGGGCAAGGTGGCCCTCAGCATCGCCATGGGGCTGGGCGTCCGACGGGCCTTCGAGCGGCTGTTCCAGGCCATGCACGGCGGCGACCTCTTCCCGGTGCAGGAGATGGCAGATGTGGGCGCGGCGGTGATCCGCCGAATGGTCTTCACCCAGCTCCTCGGCACCTTCATCGCCGTGCTGCCCCTGCTGCTGCTCATCCAGCAGAACTGGCTGCTCACCGAGTCCAACACCCGCGACGCCCAGCACGCCCGGGTGGCCCGGAGCACCCATCTCATCGAGCTGCTCTACGAAGTGGACTGCCCGAGCCGGCTGGGCGACACCAGCTGTGAGCCCCTGGCGCCCGCCCGCCTCCGCTCCGAGGCCGCCAGGTCCTACGTCGAGCTGGAGCGGGAGCTGGAGAACCAACACATCAACCTGAGCGAGGCCCGCCTCGACCAGGTGGTGTTGCGACAGGTCGAGTTCGCCGGTGTGGACCTCGAAGAGGCCATGCTGAACGAGGCCGACCTCCGGGGTGCCGACCTCACCGGGGCGGTGCTGGCCTTCGCCACCCTGACCGACGCCGACCTGACCGACGCCGACCTGGCCGGCGCCAACCTCCGGGGCGCCGACTTTGCCCGCGCCGAGCTCCGGCGGGTCGACTTCGGCCAGGCAGACCTCCGGGCCGCCAACCTGGACGGTGCCGTGCTCCACGGCGCCGACCTGAGCGACGTGCAGAACCTGCCGCAGGCCCGGGTGAGCGGCGCCACCTACTCCGAGTCCACCCGCTTCCCCAAGCGCTTCAAGCCCGACCAGGCCGGCCTCACCCTGGAAACCCACCCCCGGGACTAGTCATCCTCGGGGCTGGGCGTGCACAGGCCCACCGCCAGCATGTCGCGCTGCAGCCGCTCGAGAAAGCGGAGGTCGTCGCGCAGGTGGCCCGCCAGCGCCGCGGCCGACAGGCTGCCCGTGGACACCGCCTCGGCGAGCCCCCGCTGACGACCGGAGTGCTCCAGCAACAGCTGACACACCCGCTCGGGCGGCAGCCCCTCCGACCACCGCGGCCAGATCCGCTCCCAGCGCTGGCCCAGCGACAGGGCGCCGGCGAGCCCGCAGGTACACGGTCGAGACCAGGCCTTCTGCCCGCGCTTCACGGCCGCGCAGTCGGGGAAGTGCTGGGCGTAGCCGCGGACCGCCTTGAGCGCAGACACCCGCCAGAGCACCGTGCGGGGCACCTGTTCGGGGCGATGGAGGTGGAGGAGCACACACAGGTGCCGGAAGAGATCGTCAGGGTTCATGGTCACCGACACCGAACATATGTTCAGTGTCTCGTGGATCCAAACCAATTCCACGGACAACTTGTGGGTTGAATCACTCCTCGCCGTCCACGGGCACCGTGCTGTGGAACTTGTCGTAGTCGACCATGAGTCGGCCATCGGCCAGCCTGCTGATGACGTCGACGAAGCGGTGCTCGAAGAGGAAGTCCTCGGGGTGGTACACCCGGCGGGCGTGGGTGGTCTGGCCGTAGGTGGTGTCGTGGCCCGTCAGGGTGCACACCAGCAGGAAGCCTTGCTGCTCCCGGAGGTAGTCCGGCGACATGCCGTACAGCGGGCTGTCCTCGTCGATGGTGTGGAAGACCGACCAAGACATCGCGAACAGCGGCGTGCGCTCGCGCATGAGCTTCAGATCGTGCAGGCGCCTGAGCGTCTGGCCCTCGGCCGAGACCTCGCTGAGCAGGGCGGTGACCCGCATGGTGGCCTCCACGATGTCGTTGCCACGGGCGTTGCCAGCCCGGAACTCGAGGGTGAGCACACCGTTCCGGGGTGCGACGATCACAGGCTCGCTGAAGAGCACCCCCGCCTGGGGTCGCGAGGCCTTGGCGAACATGAGGCCCGTGACCAGCGCCACCGCGATGAGGCTGAGCGCCGCTTCGATGGTGACCAGGGTGTGGGCCCAGGTGCTGGCCGGCGCCATGACGCCGTAGCCGATGCTCGACATGGTCTGGACGCTGAAGAAGAAGGCGTCGGCGAAGGAGTCGATGTGCACGCCCGCGACGCCCGTCTCAGCGGTGCCGACGGTCGGGTCGAGCATGAAGAGCGCGGCGAACACGACGTTTCCGAGCAAGTAGGCCACGCCCACGCCCACGAGCACCTGCGTCCAGCTCGCATCCATGAGGTGGAAGTAGAGGTCGCGGCGCAGATCGTTGGGCGTGCCCTTGCGCACCGCATCGCCCACGTCCGGACGCACGGGGGTGGCCTGCTGCTCCCCGTCGTCCTCGTCGTCCGCGTCGTCCGCGTCCTCGAGGGCGAGCTCGTCGAAGACCTCCTGGGCGTGGTGATCGTGCTCGAGGGGGTTGGCGGCGTGGGGCGCCATGCTGAGGTCGAAGAACACCTGCGCCACGCACATGATCGCCAGCAGCGTGAGGAAGATCGCGCCCGGCATGAGCGTGGCCACGGGGATCAACAGCAGCAGGATGCCGGCGCTGGCCAGCCGGAAGTTGACCCGCGCGCTGTCCTTCAACACCTGGATGCGACGCTGGGTCACGCTGTCGATGGCGGCGACCATGAGGAAGGCCAGGGCCAGGGCACCGCACAGCAGCACCGCGTAGTAGATCTTCGCGGGCTCATCGAACCTGAAGTAGACGGCCTTCTTGATGCCCACGCCCGCCGCGGTGACCGCGAGGTGGAAGGGCATGTGGCTGTACACCCAGATGACGGGAGCCAGCGGCTTCGCCTTGATGCGGGAGCCCGCCACATCGTCGAAGTAGAGCCACCACACGCTGCAGCTCAGGACCAAGCCCAGCCCCGCCATGTAGACGAGGTGGGGTGTGCTGCCCCGCTCGGCGATCTCGCTCAGCATCTTCACGAAGCTCTCGCCGAGCACGATGATGGTGAGGATGCCGTAGCGCTCGGCCATGTGGAGGACATCGGGCGGGTAGCGGAGGGCGGCCGAGCGCGCCTTGCGCGTGAGCGGGACCGCGGTGTCGATGACCAGGGCGATGGCCCAGACCAGGTACACCAGGTCGGGGGAGTCACCCAGCGAGAGCACCGCGGACAGAGCCCAGAAGGCCGCGCCCAGCGAGAACCCGATGGTGTACTGCCGAGACATCTCTCGCGAGCGCTTCTCGTGCACCCAGGCACGGCGGTACATGGCCACCAGCATGAGCCGAACCAGCAGGTAGCAGGCGGCGAATTGCAGGGTGTCGCCGGCGTAGACCTGTTCGATGCTGACGGCCATGCCGCCGATGCCGAACATCTGGATGAAGACGAGGGCCCGATGACGGGCATCGTCGCTGTTGAAGCGGTTTGCGTAGAAGGTGAAGCTGGTCCAGGTGGTCCACAGCGGCAGGAAGAGTGCAGCAAACCCGAGCGCGCCCTTGATGCTGACGTCGGCGGCCAGGTGGTTGCCGAGCTGGATGAAGGCCGCGACGTAGATGAGGTCGTAGAAGAGCTCGAGCCAGCTCGCCTTCTTCTCGACGTGGGCGTGCGGGATGTGCAAGCGCGGCGGCTGCAGCCAACGGTTGACGACATTCATGATGCGCCTCGGAGCGGTGCGGGGGCAGTGCCAGGGGATGTAGCTCAAAGACCGCGCTGCGCCGCCCGTGCAATAGGGCCACGGCCCTCGCGTAGATCCAAGCGATGACCATGCCCACCCATGCCTGTCCCCGCTGCGCCCACTCCAGCTCCGAGGCAGCGGCCTGCCCTCGGGGGCACGGCTGGCTCCTCGACCTCTCCGATCAAGGCGATCGCGCCGAGCTCTCCGCCAACGCCGAGATGCTCCGCGCCCCCCGCGCCTGGGTCACCGAGGTGCGCTTCTGGCTGGCCGCCGAGATCGCCATCGGCCTGGTCTTCTGCGGCATCGCCGTGCTCCAGATCGACGTCGAGGTGGTCTGGGCAGGTCTCGTGTCGCTGTCGCCTGGCCTCCTGGCCGCCGGGGCGGGCCTCGCCGCAGTGCAGCTCTGGCGGCGCGCCGGGCCCCGGGCCCTGCGGGCGCGGCGCCTCCACACCCTGCTGAGCCGGACCGAACCCCTCGTCCCCCAGCCCGAGCCCGAGCCCGAGCCCGAGCC
>JAERSX010000706.1 GCA_016845285.1 Deltaproteobacteria bacterium
ACCCAGCCCGTCGACGACGGGCCCGTCGACGTCGACATCCCCTCGCCGAGCTGGGACGCCGATGAGGTTGCCGTACAGCTGGCCGCGGCCTTCGCCTCCGGTATGCCCGACCCCTTCTCGCCCCGGGACACCTACGTCGACTTCTTCACCCACGCCGACGAGGACTGCCCCAACAGCGAGCAGCCTTACCACCTGCCCGGCGACTACGAAGCATGCACGACCGCCGATGGCACCGTGTTCTTCGGACACGGCGAGTACCAGGTCGACATCGACGCCGAAGCCACCGACAGCTTCTACCTGCTGGGTGACTTCTACATGTTGGATCAAGACGACGCGCGCTTCGACGGCGCCGGCGAGGTCCTGTACACCAACGTGCCCCTGGAGACTGGCGATGCCGACCTGATCTTCGACCTCTTCATGTCGGGCACCTGGGGCTACGAGGCCGCCACCGACTGGATGTCCGAGCCCACCTCGCTGGTGCTCTGGTCGTACGGAATCTGGGCCCGTGGAGCCGCCATCGGCACCTTCGACGGCACTCTCACCATCGGCGAGCACGCCCTGTTCCTCCAAGATCTCTCCTTCGACACCGGCACCTGCAGCGACGGGACGCCCGTGCGCGGCTCCATGGCACTGCGTGACCCCAGCGGGTACTGGTACGACCTGAGCTTCCCCGGCAGCTGCGACCCCTGCGCCACCGTGACCTGGGCCGACGGGACCGAGCTCGGGGAGGCCTGCGTGGACTTCTCCTTCACCCCCACGGACCTGTTGAGCCGTCTGGCCAGCTCGGACGGCACACTCTCCCTCGACGAGTAGGCCTCCGCTAAGCCTCCGAACTCCAGAAGCGACGTCCTCGCACGTTTCAGTCCTCCTGGCGCGCGCGAGGCTTTCGATGGTCAAGACCCGACCGCTCCCTTCCCGAGACCCTTTCCCGGGAGGCGAGCGGTCAGGCCCGCCAGTCCACCAGAGCGCGTCGAGGGCGAGGTGTGTCCGCCTTCCAATCAGTACGACGGCCACCCTGTTGAAGGGCCCATGGGGCCGGGCTACCTTGCCGGGCCGATTGCATGCCGTGCCACTCGGCGCCTTCCGTGGCCGGCTCTCGCTCTCGCGTCTCTCGAGGTGTTCGTGATCCTGCTGGCCCTGCTCGCCGGCTGCATGCAGTCCAGCCCCCTGCCCGATCTCGGCCCCTGTGCCGACTACCCCGACGGTGTCTACGAGTTCGGCCAGGTCGGTATCGGAACCTGCGTCTCGGGCCCCACCGACCTGGTGTTCCAGGAGGCCCCGGACGGCAGCCAGGTGCTCGTGCTGACCAACAGCAACCCCTACCTGCTGTTCACGGGAGGCTCTCTGTTGAGCATCCCCTGGGACGCCATCGACCTCGACGCCGGCTACCAGCCCGTACACGAGGTCTCCCCCGTCGCCGTCGACCTCCCCACCTTCGCCGGGGCCATGGACGTGGACGGCACCTTGGGGCTGGTGGGCGTGCGCTTGAGCGAGGAGTCCCGGACCCGCCAGGCCGCAGACGAGATCCACCTCTTCGACCTGACCGATCCGCTGGCCCCCGAGCTGTCCACGCGTGGCACCGACGGCAGCGAGCGCGTCGAGGTCCGCTCCGACCCCGTCGACATCGTGGTGGACCCCTCCACTCGCTTCGCCTTCGTGGCCAACCGCACCTCCCACTCGGTGAGCGTGCTGGACCTGGGCCCAGAGGGCAGCGCGGAGAGCATCGAGATCATCCTCCCCTGGCCCGAGTCCACCATCGCTGGTGCCGACTTCGACGACGCAGACGGGTCCGGCTCACGGGCTGAGCTGAGCTCGCTCGAGATCATCGACGAGCCCACGCTGCAGGACGACAGCTGGACCCTCGACTGGGTGGCTGGCACCTGGCGCCTCTGGTTGCCCGAGGAGACCGGACTCCTCCGCTACACCAGCACCGACGTCGACACCACCGGCGGCATCTGGGACCCCACCGATGCCGGCCTCGATCTCGACGTCGACGACAGCGGCGGCCTCATCGTCTCCCTCAACGATCCCTTCCTTCAGCAGATCTCCAGCGGTGCCCGCCTGCTCTTCGAGACCGAGGGCGACATCCGCGGTGCCCGCACGGACTCGTGGATCGGGAACTGGGGCTACGAGAGCTACATCGCGCTGCTGGGCGACGAGGGCGCGTGGGACGCGCAGGTGGGCGGCCCCAGTGTGGTCAGCGACAGCGAGGGCACCTGGCTCTGGTACCACGGCCTCGACGAGGACGGTCTCTACGGGGGCATCGGCCTGGCCGCCTCCACCGACGCCGCCACCTTCTCTCGCGAGTCCAGCGAGGCTGTCCTGGTGCCGACCTGGGACCACGAGCTCGAGCGCATCAGCGAGCCCTTCGTGCTGTACGACGCCCAGATCGACCTGTGGCGCATGTACTACAGCGCCTACGACGGCACGACCTGGACCATCGGCCACGCCACCAGCATCGACCGCCTCACCTGGTCCGCCGACCCCGAGCCGGTCTTCGCGCTGCCCGACGCCGACGCCGCCGCGCCGGCCGTCACCCTCGAAGAAGGCCGCTTCCGTCTCTGGTACGCCCACGGCGAAGACGATGTCTGGGACATCGGGTACGCCGAGAGCACCGACGGGAGCACCTGGACCGACATCGGCCCCCTCGCACTCCAGGCCATCGAGAGCACCGAGCCCGTGCGCCCGGCAGTCCAGGCCAACCCCACGAGTGCATGGCACATCGAGGGCGAGGTCAACGGTGTACAGATCGAGCCCATCCCTCCCGGGGTGAGCGTCGCGGTGGCCGAGTTCGGCTGGGCCCTGCGGACCGAGGCCGGCTTCCTCGTGGGCACCGGCGAGCTGGGCAGCGACTCCAACGGCGGCGTGCGGGTCGACACCATCCTGCCCGACAGCGACGCCGGCACCGAAGGCCGCGCCTGGCTCACCATGTGGGACAGCGGCGGCACACCACGCATCGGCACCGCGTCGGTCGACGCTGACGGAAGCCTGCTCCCCGACGAGGGCGCCGTCTTCGAGGGCACCGACGGCTTCGACCGCGACGGCGCCCACTCGCCCGTCGTCTTCGACGTCGACGGCACCCTGCACATGCTCTACGCCGGAGACCGCGGCGACGTGAGCACCGTGGGCTTGGCCACCAGCTCCGACGGATCGAGCTGGACCCGCGTGGGCGAGGTCCTCGCCAACTCGAGCGACTGGGACAGCACCAGGGTGGTTCCCGGTGGTATCGAGCTCCTCGACGATGGCAGCTACCGGCTCTGGTACGCCGGTGGAAACGGCGAGAGCTGGGCCATCGGCAGCGCCACCTCACCCGACGGAGAGAGCTGGACCCGCGAGCCTGGCAGCAACGGCTACCAGTTCGGGGCGGGCAGCCCCGGCGACTTCGACGACTCCGGGGTGCGCACTCCCTACACCTGGCGTGGCACCGACGCCGAGGGCAACGCGGGCGTACACCTCTGGTATTCCGGCTTCGACGGTGCCAACTGGCGCATCGGCTACGCATTCCGCTCCGACGCAGATGGCGAATTCACTCGGTCGCAACACCCCGACACCGAAGAGAGCCGCGCGGTCGTGGGTCTCGGGAGCGGATGGTTCCACCCGCAGGGTGTGGAACGCCCCGTGCTGATTCCCAGCGAAGACGCCGATGGTGACGGGCTCCCAGACACCTGGAAGGGCACCTACGCCGGCAGCTCCGACAACACCTGGCGCGTCGGCGGCCTGCGTGGCCAGAGCGAACCCGACCGCCTCCACAAGGTGCTCAGCATGCCCACCGTGGGCGACTCGCTGGCCTTCGACGCACAGCGGGGCGACCCCGACGTGGACGCCATCCCCCTCGACACCACCTTCGGCACCACGACCATCAACGGGGTGGGACTGGTCTCACTCAGCGTCGACGAGGAGCGTGGCTTCCTCTACGCCGTCTCGAAGCTCACGAGCTACGTCGTGGTCATCGACATTCGCGACGACACCGACGAGGTCACCGGCTTCATCGACCGCAACTACCTCGACATCGAGGCCATCCTCTCCGTCGACGTTCCCAACGGAGCCGAGGGCTTCCGACAGGTGACGGTGGTGCCTGGGCGCGATCGTCTCTACGCCCTGCACGACCAGCCCGAGTCCATCATGGTGCTCGACATCTCGGAGCTGAGCGACGAGTCCTACGGGCGCATCCTGTTCGACGTACAGGTGGGCTGGCTGCCCACCTCGCGCGGTCGCGAGCGCGACGCGGGCGCCGACTCCCAGACCAGTGTGGGCCCGGCCCAGCTCCTCGCCCACCCAGACGGGCGCCGCCTCTTCGTGACCAACTTCAACACCAACAGCATCGGCGTCTACGACCTCGATCTGGGCCCCTACGGCACACTCGTCGCCGAGGTCGACCAAGTGGGTGAGAACCCCTACGCCATCGTGCTCCACCCCGACGA
>JAERSX010000707.1 GCA_016845285.1 Deltaproteobacteria bacterium
CTGCCGACCCCCGGGTGCTGTCCTGGCAGGGCTTCCTGGACAAGGCTGAGGGTGTCGACGATGCGGCCGTGGACGACCGCCTCTCGGCTCTCGAGGATGGCGCGCCGGGGACCTTCATCTACACCTCGGGTACCACCGGGCCGCCCAAGGCGGTGATGCTCTCCCACGAGAACATCTGCTGGACGGCCAGCAAGTCGGTCGAACTCATCGACCTGGGACCGGGAGACAGTGCTCTGTCGTACCTGCCGCTGTCCCACATCGCCGAGCAGATGTTCACCATCCACGCCCCCATCACCGCGGCCTCGTGCGTCTACTTCTCCGAAGGAAGGGACCACCTGGCCAGCAACCTCAAGGAGGTTCAGCCGACGGTCTTGTTTGGGGTGCCACGGGTCTGGGAGAAGTTCCACGTCGCCGTGACGGCGAAGCTGTCGGAGGCCACGGGCACCAAGGCCTGGCTCCTGGACTGGGCACAGGACGTCGGCCGGCGTGTGGCCGAGGTGCGCAACGCAGGCAAGTCGCCCGGCGCAGTGTTGCGACTGCAGCACCAGCTCGCCGATCGGCTGGTGTACTCCCGTCTCAAGCCCCTGCTGGGGCTAGGCGCCGCGCGTCTCTGTGTCAGCGGTGCGGCCCCGATTCGGCCTGACATCCTGACCTTCTTCTCGGGTCTGGACGTCGTGATCCGCGAGGTCTACGGGCAGTCCGAGGACACCGGGCCCACCAGCTTCAACGTGCCCGGCCGCACCCGGTTCGGCACTGTCGGTCCCGTCTTCCCGGATGTGGAGGTGGAGATCGCCGAGGACGGCGAGATCCTGGTGAGGGGCCCCAACGTCTTTCTTGGGTACTTCAAGGACCCCGAGGCCACTGCCCGCACGCTGGTGGACGGCTGGCTGCACTCGGGAGACCTGGGTCGGATGGACGAGGACGGGTTCCTTCACATCACCGGGCGCAAGAAGGACATCATCATCACGGCCGGCGGCAAGAACATCACGCCGCGAAACATCGAGGAGGCACTCCAGTCGTTGCCGCTGGTGAGCCAGGCGGTGGTCATCGGCGACGAGCGCCCGTACCTCTCTGCGCTGCTGACGCTGGAGCCCGAGGCTGCGGCCCGCTTTGCAGAGGCGGAAGGGGTTCCCTCCGACACGGTCCACGAGTGCGCCACGCTCTACGAGGCGCTGCAGCGCGACGTGGACCAGGTCAACACCCGCTTTGCCCGGGTGGAGACCATCAAGCGCTTCACTGTGTTGCCACGCGAGCTGAGTGTGGAGGGCGGGGAGCTGACCCCCACCCTCAAGATCAAGCGTCGGGCCGTGGCCACCTGCTGGTCGTCTGAGATCGAGCGCCTGTATGCGCCCGATCAAGCCTCTCAGAAGGGGATCGCGTCTTCTTCGTAGAGGCGTGCCGGCCCGGTCTGTCCGGCCGCACCGTCTGCTGAGGCGGTGGTGCTCACAGGGGCTCGGCGTGACCCTGGAAGCTGTACACGGCGTGCGTACACGTATGTCTTGTAGCGTGTGAGCTGAGTGGCGGAGTCAGTCCAGCTCTCGGTGCGCAGGCTGCCCTGCACGACCACCACGTCTCCCTTCCTGGCATGCGTTGCGACGAACTCCGCTTGCTGGTTCCAGAGCTTCACCCGATGCCAGTCGGTCTCTTCTGACCATTCGTTGTCTCGCTTGATGCTGCGGTTGGTGGCGATGCCGAGCTCCAGCACCTGGTGGCCCTTGGCGGTGTGCCGAAGCTCGGGGTCATGGCCGAGATGGCCGAGGATGGTGACGGTGTTGATTCCACGCATGTGGACCTCCTTGTTGGTTCCATCGGAGAGCAAGCAAGGGATGTGCCGTCTGCAAGAGGTTGGAATCACTGGGCAGGGTGACGAAGGTCTGACAGGTGTCGGACGATGTTCGACACCCCCTCTCATCACTCCCGGTGCCAGTCCCGGTGTGTCACGCCTCGTCGAGGGTGCGCACGGGCCGGAAGCCCAGGAACTGGCTTCGATGGAGTGGGTCGGTGCGGAGTGCGTTCGCCGAGCGGATCAATGCGGGGATGGCGTACCAGCTTCCACCGCAGAGGAGGCCGACCTGACCTGCGTCTTCGCTTGGAGCTGTGGGCAGGAGGTCCCGGGACCAGTCGAGCACATTGCCGCCCATTCCGCGCACCCCATACGGGCTCTCGTCGATGGGGTAGGTGTCCACCCGTGCGGGCAAGGGTCTGGTCGAGTGGCTGTCCCGCATGCAGCAGAAGGTGGGGTCGAGCTTCCAACCCCAAGGGTACGGTCGCCCATCGGCGCCTCGTGCCGCCTTCTCCCACTGGTCGCGGGTGGGAAGGGTCCAGTGTTGGCCGGTACGGGCGCTGTACCAGCGGCACCAGGCCAGTGCGGCTGCTCGATCCACCATCACCACCGGCCAGTCGGGATCCCAGGTGTCGCCATCCGCATCTGAGCGGAGGCAGAAGCGGCCGTCGTTGTCGCGGCCGTAGAATTGCGAGCTCTCCCCGCCCTCGGCGCTCGCCTGTTGCTGGGGCGCGTAGGTGAGTGCCTCCGCTTCGCGCCCTCGGGCCACGAGGTCGTCGAGGAAGCGGATGTAGTCGCGGTTGGTGACGGGGAAGCGCCGGATGACGAAGGAGGGCTGCCAGTGCCAGGCGAGAGGTCTGCCCGTGGGCGCCTGGACGTCACCACCTATGCGGAACCAGCCGGCTGGCACGAAGCAGTCGTTGGGATCGAGGGCAGCCGCGGGGAGAAGGCGCACTGGCTCCGGTGTCGAGGTGCCGGGTGGGCAGCCGCTCCAGTGCTGTTCGCGGTCGATGCGCACCGGGTAGCGGGTGGTCACGTGTCCGGGGATGGAGAGGGTCAGCAGGTAGCGCCCACGTGGCAGCGGGATGGCGTCCAGGGGTGTGGTGCCGAGGACACGGGGCTCGCCCAGCACCAGGTGACGGTCTCGAGACTCGTAGGCGTACGCGGTGACCTGGGCCCCCGGGGGGTCGCTTTGCAGGCTCAGCGTGCCCTGGGCGGCGAGGTAGGTGCTGTGTCTGCCCGTGTCGTGCGTGCGCAGGCGCACCTCGTGTCGCTCGGCCTCGGCCTCTGCGTCCCGTTCCTCTGCGTCGGCGTGGCGTGACCGCCACAACTTGGCGAGGGCGTCGTGCGCCTCGGGGAGATCGGGGTCGTGAGCCAGCGCTGCGCGCAGCCGCTGCACGTAGTCCAGCTCGGTGCGCTCGGCCTCCCGGCTGGTGGCCTCGGCGGCGTCTTCTTTCGCCCACCCAGCGCGCTTCTCAGCGATGGGGGCCGACCCGGCGATGGGGCCGAGCAAGGCCTCGGCCTCATTGGCCATGGTCTGCGAGCGGGACCGAAGCTCGGCGATGCGGGGGTGCAACGCGACAGCATCGTCGACGATGGCGCGAGCTTGTTCGCGACGGGCGTCCCCGTCGAGCCAGGCGGCCAGCTGGCGGACAAGTCCGCCTGCATCGCGAAAGCGCCGATCTGGCTCCCGGTCCATGGCCTTGAGACAGGTGTGCATCAGGGCGCGGGGCACGCGGCCAGAGGTTCGAGGCGGGGGAGGGGGACCCCGGCGGACGGCATCCAGCACCGCTCGACCCTTGAGCCCAGCGTAGGGCCGCCGTCCGCCGAGGATCTCGTAGAGCATGGCGCCGAGGGCGTACACGTCGGCTGGTGGGCCGATGAGAGCGAGCTCTCCCTGGGCTTGCTCTGGTGCCATGTAGGCGGGTGTGCCGGCCACGCTGCCCCGCTGTGTCACCGGACCCGCGTCGCTCAGCGACACCGGAGGGTACTCCCAGACGTCCTCGAGGGAGTCGTCCTCGTGCTCGGAGGTGCCGAGCACCTTGGCGAGTCCCCAGTCGAGGATTCTTACCTCTCCGAAGCCGCCCACCATGACATTGGCCGGCTTGAGATCGCGGTGGATCACGGCCCGCGAGTGGGCGTAGGCCATGGCCTCGCAGACCTGGCGGAAGGCGGCGATGACCCGGCGAAGGGTCCAGTCACCGCGTTGCCTCGCCCGCCTGTTTGGATGGAGGTCGCCGATCACCTCGCTCAGGGTGCGCCCACGGATCTCCTTCATGGTGAAGTAGGGGCGCCCGTCCGGCAGGGTTCCCACGTCGTAGACGGGGATGATGCCGGGGTGTTCGAGCTGGGCGGTCGCCTGGGCTTCTTTGCCGAACCGATGGCGGGCGACCGGGTTGCCGGCGTGCTCCGACCGCAAGATCTTCATGGCGACGGGGCGATTGAGGGCGGAGTCCAGTACCCGCCGGACCTCGCCCATCCCGCCCAGGCCGATGAGCTCCAGGTCTTGGTAGCGCCCGGATGGTGGGGTCGCTTGCCTGTGTGACGGTGGCGGCTGGGAGGCGGGCAGGACCCAGGTGTTCACGATCCCGATCGAGTCGGTGTCGACCGTCGGCGCAGCGGTGGAGACCGCCGACTCCAAGACGGTGGGAGCGTCGGCCACAACGTCGGGTTCGGAGGCTCTGGCGGCGTCTGCCTTCACCGTGGATTGAACGGCCTCGATGACGCTGGGGTCCACCCCCGCGGCGCGGAGGAGCGTGGTCAGCTGGTCATGCAGGCCGTTGGCCTTCATCGAAGGTCCTGTTGGATACGAATCGCCATTGGGTTGAAGGGTACCGCTCTCGGACCAACGCGCATCTGTGGCGGGCGGACACCTGCCCCTTGACACAGAGGCGTCGGTGCGTAGCTCTGAAGAGCCGGCGGTGAGCACTGCCCCCAAGACTGGGCGCTGCTGCCGGCAATCCCTGAGAACGCGGGCTCGACCCGTACATTCCTGGCCTTGCCGTGGACGTTGTTGGTCCGCGCGGGCTCCACCAAGCGGCGGCTTCGGCTGCCATGGAGACGTCCGTGACAGACGCCTCGAACCGCACCCAGCTCGACTTCGACATCCCTTCGGAGCTCCCCCAGACACTGCCCGTGCTCGCGCTGCGACGCGGCGTGCTGCTGCCCGGCTCCGTCATCCCGCTCGCCGTGGGCCGCGCCATCTC
>JAERSX010000708.1 GCA_016845285.1 Deltaproteobacteria bacterium
CCGTGCGCAGGCACACTCGTTCCGCGCTGCTCCCTGTCCTCGTCGACCCCACGCGTCTGGCCGTCGTGGTCACCCATGATGTGCGCGATCTCGTCGCCTGGCAGCCTCACATCGTGGCCCTCGAGGGCGGACGGGTGGTGGCTCGGGGTGAGCTGGACGCCCTCGCCCTGGCGCCGCCGACCCCCTTCCTGACCGAGCTCTTCGCACCCCTCCAGCGCTGAGCGCTGGCCGGGTGGGTCGTCCGTGGGCTCCAGCATCCCCATGTGAGCCGTCAGCCTGCCCACCCCGTGGGCCTGTCTCCGTCACGCAATGATCATGGAAACGTCATGAAGGAGTGGCTCTGACCCACATATTAGAGGCCCACTTCGGACTCAGATCCCGGTTCAGTCATCGCGAGGCACTCCATGGCCACGTCTCCTTTCGCCAGCCTCTTCGGTCCGTCACCCTTCGCGGGTCTGCAACGGCACATGCGTGTGGCCCGGGCCTGCAGCGCTGAGGTGATCACGCTCTTCGAGGCCTTCTGTGCCGACGATCGTGTAGCCCTCGAGGCCAGCGCCGAGCGCATCTCCGATCTGGAGAGCGAGGCCGACTCCATCAAGCACGACATCCGGGCCCACCTGCCACGCACGATCTTCACGCCAGTCGATCGCCGCGACCTCCTCGACATCCTGCACTCTCAGGACGCAATCGCCGATGTGGCCGAGGACATCGCCGGTGCTCTGGTCGACCGCGACATGCGCGTGCCCGCTGAGCTCCACCCCGCTCTGACCGAGCTCGTCGCCGCTTGCGATGCGGTGGTGGCCCAAGGCCTGGAGGTCATCGAGCGCTTCGATGAGCTCGTGTCTGTGGGCTTCTCTGGCCGGCAGGTCACCGAGGTGGAGTCGCTCCTCGACGCGCTCAACACCTCGGAAGACCACACCGACGCCCTCGAGCGCTCCTTCAAGCGGGCATTGGCCCAGCACGAAGACGCCCTGGGTGCCGTGACCGCCATCTTCTGGTACCGCTTGGCTGACTGGATCGGCGATCTCGCCGACCACGCCGAGAAGGTGGCCAACCAGCTTCGCCTCGTCATCGCCCGCTGAGCGTAGGGACAGCACACCATGGAAATCATCGGCGAGTTCGGCCACATCTTCGTGATGCTGGCCGTGATCTTCGGTCTCTACATGACCTGGGGCATTGGCGCGAACGACGTCGCCAACGCCATGGGTACCTCGGTCGGCAGCAAGGCGATCACGGTCAAGCAGGCCATCGTCATTGCGGCCATCTTCGAGTTCACTGGGGCCTTCCTCGCGGGCGGACACGTCACGAAGACCATCCGCAAGGGCATCATCGACCCCACACCCATCGTCGACACGCCGGAGATCTTGATCTACGGCATGTTGGCGGCGTTGTTGGCAGCAGCCATCTGGCTCATGGTGGCGTCCAGACGAGGCTGGCCGGTGTCGACGACCCACACCATCGTGGGCGCCATCGTGGGCTTCGCCATCGTGGGCATCGGTCCGGGAGCGGTGGAGTGGGGCAAGGTCGCCACCATCGTGGCGAGCTGGATCGTGTCGCCGGCGGTGGGTGGCATCACGGCCTTCCTGCTCATGCGGTCCGTGCAGCGCTTCATCCTCGACACCGACCGCCCCTTTGCCCAGGCTCGGCGTCTGGCGCCGTTCTACGTCTTCCTCGTGGGCTTCGTGATCTCCCTGGTCACGGTGTTCAAGGGGCTCAAGCACCTCAACATCGACCTCACCGTGGCCCAGAGCTTTGGTGTGGCGGTGGTCATGGGCATCCTCGTGGCCATGGTGGGCCAGTTCCTGCTGCGGCGGGTCGAGGGCGACGAGACTGCCGAGCACGGTGTGCAGCTCGGCCAGGTCGAGCGGATCTTCGGTCCCATGATGGTGATCACGGCTTGCGGGATGGCCTTCGCCCACGGCTCCAATGATGTCGCCAACGGGGTGGGTCCCATGGCCGCCGTCTACAGCCTGGTGCAGAGCGGTGGCGAGATCTCCCAGAAGGCCGGTCTGCCCAACTGGATCTTGCTCGTGGGTGGCGTCGGCATCGTCGTGGGCCTGGCGACCATGGGCTACCGGGTCATGGCGACCATCGGAAAGAAGATCACGGCCCTCACCCCGTCGCGCGGCTTCTGTGCTGAGCTGGCCGCGGCCACCACCGTCGTCATCGCGTCTCGTACGGGTCTGCCCGTGTCCACCACCCACGTGGCCGTTGGCGCTGTCATCGGTGTGGGTCTCGCCCGCGGCCTGGCTGCCCTCGACCTTCGGGTCATCGGTCGCATCGTCCTGTCCTGGGTGGTCACCCTGCCTGTCGGCGCGGGTCTCGCGGCGCTCTTCTTCTTCACGCTGAAGGGCATCTTCAGCTGAGGGGCGTCAGGCGCGGAAGATCGTGAACGCCACGAGCATCGTCACCACGAGGGCGAAGCCCAGGATTAGGCGCTGCGTCAGCGCGCTCTGGGCTGCCTCCGCATCGGCAGCGCTGGTGCCAGCGTGCTCTCCCGTGACCTCCACGGAAGACCTGACGTCGTCGGCACCCACGGAGATG
>JAERSX010000709.1 GCA_016845285.1 Deltaproteobacteria bacterium
CTTCATCCCAGGCCCCACACGTCAGCGCATCCAGGACATCGCCCCCACCCTGGAGCGCGGTGTCACGGTCACCATCATCGGCAGCACCTCGGGCGGCCGCGAGGCCGTGGCCATGGCCATCGCACGGCAGGTGGGCCGTCCCCTGGCACGCGTCGACATGGAGCGCTGCCAGCAGTACCTCGAGCAGCCCTGGGATCTGATCCGCGAGCTTCGGATCAGCGGTGCGCTGCCGCTGGTGGTCAACGTGGACTCCTCTCAAGAGGACCCCCAGCTCCGCATCCAGACCACGCGCCTCGGCAGCGCCCTGGCTGCCCTGCCCTACCCGGTGCTCATCGGCGGCAGCGACCGACGCACGGTCAGCGGCCTGCTCGGCAACGAGCGCACCAGCATCACCGTTCAGGTGGCCAAGACCAACCTCCAAGAGCGTATCGACGCCTGGACCAAGGCCTTCGAGGAGCGCGGCTGGGACTCCAAGGACTCCGTGGACCTCTCCGAGCGCTTCTACTCGGTGGGCGGCACCACGATTCAGCGCTGCATGGAGCGAGCGACAGCGGAGTGTGGTGGCAAAGAGCCCACCCAGGAAGCCCTGTGGGCCGCCGCTCGTGAGTGCTCCCGACCCGAGTTCCGAGGGCTCGCGCTGCACGTCATCCCTCGGTACACGATGGACGATCTGATCCTGCCCCACAAGGTCAAGGAGCAGCTCACCCATCTCACCAGCTACCTGAGCGAGCAGGAGACCGTCTACCACCGGTGGGGCGCCATCAAGGTGCGGCCCCGCGGCTACGGAATCAAGGCACTGTTCAGCGGCGGTCCTGGCACGGGCAAGACCATGGCGGCCGAGGCCATCGCCGGCGCCCTGGGACTCGACATGTTCCGCGTCGACCTCTCGAGCGTCATCAGCCGGTGGGTCGGTGAGACCGAGAAGAACCTGCGCGAGATCTTCGACGCTGCAGAGGGTGGCGCAGCGGTGGTGCTCTTCGACGAGGCCGACTCGCTCTTCGGCTCTCGTGGCGACGTGAAGCAGGCCCAGGATCGCTTCGCGAACCAGGAGGTGAGCTTCCTGCTCCAGCGCCTCGAGGTCTTCGAGGGCTGCGCCATCCTGACGACGAACCTCCAGGAGAACATCGACGAGGCCTTCCTCCGTCGCTTCGGCGCCGTGGTCGAATTCCCCATGCCCGGCCCCGTGCAGCGCCGTGCGCTCTGGCGCATCGCCATCCCCAAGCAGGCCCCACTCGGCGAAGACCTCGATCTCGACGAGCTCGCCGACCAGTTCATCCTGCCCGGCGGCAACATCGTGAGCTCGGCCATCAACGCCTGCATCATCGCCAGCTCACGCAACGAGCCGGTCTGCATGCGCCACGTGGTCGAGGCCATCGCCCGAGAGCTCATCAAGATGGGCAAGCAGGTGAGCCGGGTCCACTTCGGGAAGTACTACGAGTTCGTCAAAGAGCTCACCTGAGCAAGAGACTCAGCGAGCCTGACGCTCACTCCCCATCGGGGCGCTTCGTCGGCGCTGCGTCGATCGCTGCGACCGGTCCATCGAAGCTCTCGATGGTGCCATCGGCATTGATGCGGCCCACCCAGCCGCCGAGGCCGTAGAACGCCGGGTTGGTGAGCGCGCCCACGGCCCGGGCCGAGAGCTCGCCCGACACGGTGAACTCGCCGTATGCCACCTCGCTCGACACAGGGTCGATGAGGTACTGACCCACCCCCACCATGTTCACACCCGCCTGCGCCCCCTGGTCGGCGTCGGCGTTGGTGGCCACGTTACCGCCGCCCTCGGCCACCAGCATGGCGTGGCCGTTGCGCCCTTCGTCCGTACGAAACTCGAGCGCCACCTTGCCAGCGGTGCCCGTGCGGCTCAGCAGCTCGTAGCCGATGGGGTAGCCCTTGTACTTCCAGGCGGCACCGGGGTCTACGCCGTCCTTGGGGGTGATGACATCGAGTGGCGCGACGAGCTTGCGCATCAACTGACGGAGATACTCCTGGATGAGCGACTCGCGGAGGCTGTCCTTCGAGACTCCCTCCAGGTCGAGTGCCCGGATGCGACCGTCCGCGGCGATGTCGATCTCGAGCTGCGCACCCGACATCATCTCCGTGTACTCGGCCAGGATGCGCTCGAGCTTCTCCTCGTCGCCCTTGTAGGCCAGGCCCTGGAACATGATGGTGTCCAGGGTGCAGCTGACGCGGGTCATCTTGCGCAGCGGAGCACCCGTGCAGGTCATGTCCGCCACGGTGTCCACCCGGTAGGCGCGGGCCTCTACATTGGCCTTGCCGATCCAGAGCTGGCCCCGCGGCGTAGAGACCATGGACTCTGCGTGGTAGCGGACGGGCTCCGCGCTCCAAGTGACGGCGATGTTCTCAGCCTGAGCGGTGAGAGTGGCAGCAAGCAACATGGGCAGCATCGGCGTTCCTCCGCGTGTCCTGGGTGGGACACGCCCACCGCACCGTTAACAACGTGGCCCCCCCGAACCCGAGCGTCGACAGGACGAGACTAGAACGTGATGCCCGCACCAATTGTTGCACCGAACACGGGCATCACCGACGCCTCCTCGCCACTCTCATCGGCCAGATCGAGCTGGAGGCTCTTGGGCAGGGCCAAGGCGACACCGCCGCGAAGATCGAGGTCGACCAGGGGACGCACCCGACCGCCGAAGTCGCCGATGGGCGGCTGGACGGCCCAGCCGAAGTGGCCGGTGGGCTGGAAGGCATGGGGCAGGTTGGTCCAGCCGAAGCGGGCGGCGAAGCGAGGACCGAAGCCGATGCCAGCGTCACGCCCGAGCACCACCCCAGCTCCCATGTAGAGGTAGCGGTTGAAGGTGCGCTGGTTGTACACGACCTCGATGGACTCACAGGTGGTGTTTCCCGACTGGTTGTCGTCTGGTTCACAACCCGTGATCTCGTAGGCCCGAGCATCACTGTTGCCAGGCGTCTGGTAGTACTCGATCCAGCCCTCGGCGTCCTTGGAGGCGTTGTAGCCGAACTCGGCGCCGAAGTTGATCATGAGACGGTTGTAGTGGCCGCGCAGCTCGAAGTTGAAGGGGATCATCGCCGCATCGAGCTCCTTGCTCACACGACTGGGCTGGGCCACGTCGTTGGGCGCCAGGGAGTCCTCGTCGCTGAGGTCGTCGTCGACGCTCACCGCAGCCCCGTTGAACAGCAGGCCTGTGCTGAAGAGCACAGCGAAGCGGACAGGGAAGCCATCGGGCCCACCACCGACGAGGTTGAGCTGGGCGGAGCGCCGGTCATAGCGCCAGATCCACACCTTGTTGGGGTTCCCCATCTCGGGGACGGTGATGTAGATCTCCGCCTTGTCGTGGAGCTTCTGGTAGATCGCCAGGAAGTTGAGGATGTCGCCGTCGACCTCAGGAGTGCACTCATTCTTGTGTAGGAAGAGCTGCTCGATGAAGTCGATGCCCATGATCTTCCGGGCCACATCACGCACGAAGTAGAACTTGTCTTCGAGCTTCAAGACCTCGAGGCGCTCACTCAGACCATGGCCTGTGTCCTTGCGCTTGAGGTAGATGTCGGTCCGGCCGATGAATGCGTCGATCTGCGCGTTGGCGTCGAGGTCGACGGGGATGCCGTTCACCAAGACCTCATAGTCCTTGTTGAACTGCTCCTCGTCGTAGGAGTTCTCCTGCTCGAAATCGACCTTGAAGGCGGGATATGTTCCCTGCTGGAGCTGGGACAGGTAGTAGTTGATGCTCCCGGCCAGCTCCTGGTCGGTGAGCTTGCTCATGAGCGCCGGCTCCTGGTAGGCCAGGGTGGCCGCCAGGTACCAGTAGTAGTTGACCGCGAAGGCACCCACCTGTCGGTAGAAGGGCGGGGCCGGGTGGTTCTGGTTCTCGGCCGCGCGGCCGATCTGAGCGTAGAGCAAGAACATCGGCTCGCGCAGCTCGATCCGATCGACGAACCACAAGGTCTCGGACAGCGCCAGCAGTTCCTGGGCCTTGAGGCCCCACTCGGCGGGTTGGAGCGTGTTCCAGGAGACTCCGGAGATCTGGTCGACGGCCGCGAGGACAGCCGGCACGTTGGTGTCTGGCACGATGGCCGGCTGCATGGCGGGAATGACCGTGCGGTCCGGCACCTTTCGACCATTCTGGTAGAGGTCGACCTCTGGGAAGAACATGGCCTCGGGTCGGGCGATGCGGCTGCGCACGTTTCGATGGACCGTCTCGTTGGTGTAGTCCGTCGAGGTGTCCTTCCACTTCAGGACGATGACGCGCGCCAGCTTCTCCTTGCGCTTGCGCTCAGCCTCGGCCTCGGCCTCGGCCTGCTCTGCGTCCATCTCTTCGGCCGTCTTGTCGTCCTTCTTCTTGTGGGCCTCATCGATCGCCGGGGCATCGGGATCGGGAACCACACCGGCCTCGACCGATGGCGTCCACAGCGCGAGCAACACAACGACCAGCAACTTCCACATGCGACGACTCCACGGTCCGCAGGGGGCGGACGCCATGGTAGCGCCTGCGGTCACCTGCTGGTGTCGCGAGGCCTCACTTGCAGTTGGCGGTGGTGCCCACGATCTGACAGGTGAGCGACTTCCCGCCCGACACCGGGCCGTACTTCGCCGGGCTACCGCCCTTGAAGAAGAGGGTGCAGGACTCCTGAGGGACACCAGCCAGGGTGCCGGCGCCCGATCCGGACAGAGCCGTACGCTGACGGAAACCACTTGGGCAAGTGACCTCGAAGGCGTTGGCCCCGCCGCCGCTCAGCGTGATGTTCAACGGCGCGGGACCACTCGGCGCGGCAGCCACCTTCGTGGTGGTCGTCCCGCCCCCCGAGCCGGTGTACTTCTTCTTCTTCTTCTTGACCTTGGGCTGTGGCTCCACCTCGGGCTCACCGGTGTCCTCGGTGCTGAGCTGCTTCTTCTTCTTGACCGTCTTGTCCACGACCACAGCACCGTTGTCGCTGCCCGAGCCCGCGTCGGCGGTGACCTCGCCGGTGATGGCGGGGCGCAGCCAGATGGCGACGAAGACCGCGAGGCAAACGAGCAGGAAGACGCCGAAGACGATGGCGTAGACACGGTTCGACTGCACCCGCTGTCCGGCGTCGGCGGGAGGCGCACCGGGAGCCGGACCTTGTACCTGGAAGGGCGTGCCGCCACCGCCACCGCCGCCGTAGCCAGCCACGGGACCCTGGGCGACACCTCCACCAGGCGTCGGCCCCTGGATCATGGGTCCGGGACGAGCCGCGGGAGGCGGCTGCCCCATTCCTCCACGGGCCACGGGCGGAGGCGGTCCCCCCATGCCCCCCGACGGGGGCGGCGGCGCCATGCTCGGCGGCGGTGCAGCCGGCTTGGATCGCTCGGCCTTGGGAGCCGGAATGGCGAAGAACTGGGTGGCGCTGGGATCGCCAGCGGCCTCGTTGGCGTCGTCGTCGTCGGAGAGCGGCACCATGTTGAGCATGCCGGTCTCGTCTGGACGCCGCTGACCAATGTCTACGGCTGACTTGCGGCCCTTGGCCTTGGGACGGGTGACACGGGGGGCGGCACCGCCACCGACAGGGGGACGAGGAGGCGGCTTGCGTCCGGAGCTGGACATGGGGGCTCCACGAGGAGTCGGAGGTGGAGATCGCCGGTTGCCGGGCGGAGCGACACGACTGGTCGTCGTCTTGCTGGCATTCTTCTCACGGGCCATCGACTCCTTGAGACGCTGCTCGATGGTCTTGCGTCCACCCGGTGCCGCACTGGCCGCGCTCCGGCCCTTGGCCTTGAGATCTTCGATGCGCGGCGGGTCGCCGATGTCGTGGATGGTGCCGAAGAAGAACTCGCAGAACTCTTCGAGGTAGGCACCGCGGTCTCGGTAGAGCTGGCGGCGCAAATCGACCAGCATGTCGTGACCGTGCTGGTACCGGTCCTTGGGGCGCCGCTGGAGGAGGCGCGTGATGATCGGCCCCACACCCGGAAGCAGGCCCTCGAGCTCCTCGAGTTCCTCTCCCAGGTCGCCCGCCTCGATGGCAGCCATGACGCCCGACACGGTGCTGCGTGACTTCTGCCCCACCTGGTAGGCGGGTCGGTTCATCAGCAGCTCGTACAGGATCAGGCCGAGCGCGAACAGATCGGTGCGGTGGTCCACCTCGAGGCCACGGGCCTGCTCAGGTGCCATGTAGAGAGGGGTGCCCTTGATGCGATCGTCGCGCTCCCGCTTGAAGTCGGTGTTGTCCACGCGCGCGAGACCGAAGTCCAGGACCTTGACCTCACCAGCCGCGGTCAACATCACGTTCTCGGGCTTGAGATCGCGGTGGACCAGCTGGAGAGGCTCGCCGTTGTCGCTCGGCGTGGTGAAGGCCTGGTAGAGCGCGTCGGCGAGCTCGCAGCCGATCTCGATGGCGGCTTCGGTGAAGACCTGCTCCCGCGCCTTCCCGAGCTCATCGAGCACATCGCGCAAGGTGACCCCGTGGATGTACTCCATGACCACGGCGTTCTCGTCGCCCAGGTACTCGAAGACACGCACGATGCCGCGGTGCTTGACCTCGTCGAGGAGCGCGAATTCCTGCAGCAGCAGCTCGGTGGACTCGCGATCGGCAGAGTCACGGAGCTTCTTGACCGCCACGATGCGTCGCTTGCCGGACACGCGGCCCCGCCCGGGCACTTCGCCGACGGCGAGGTACACCGTTCCGAAGTGACCAGATCCGAGCTCGTGGACGACCTCGTAGTTCCCAATGTAGCGCGCCAAGCTCGGCCACCTCTAAGTTTCGTGGATGGTACGCGAGCCGGTGGAGCCCGGGCAACCTACCCGCCCAGGTGTCGACCCCCGTGAGCCTCAAGGGTTCCCTCGACGCACACGTCGAGGGCAACAGACACCCTTCAGGCGGAAGGGGGAGGCGGGGGCGGACCCTTCCGCCTGAA
>JAERSX010000710.1 GCA_016845285.1 Deltaproteobacteria bacterium
GCAGCGCGTAGGTGGGGCCACGGGCATCGGCGAGCTGATCCGCCCAGAAGCCGAAGACACCCGCGAGCCCGATCATGCCGAAGAACACGAGCCCCTTGGCCCATCCGATCCTGGCCGTGGGCACCACCCTGGTCAGGCGCCCACCCTCGGTGATCCACACGATGGCGAAGTACTGCAGGGCGTGGAAGAAATTGGCGATGAAGAAGGCCTCACCGAAGGCGTTGAAGCCCCAGGCCCACAGGCTCACGAGCGCCGTGCTCACCAGCAGCACCACCTTCTGCGGCGAGACCCGGCGCCCGGCCCGCACCAGACGCTGCATGGCCCAGAGGTACACACAGATGTAGCCGAGCCCCAACGCGATGACCCCGATGGCCAGGGGCTCCTCGAAGCGCATCACGAAACCGGGCACCTCGACGAGCGCCAGCAGACCGTGGGCGCCGAAGTCGTCCCAGTCGTCCTCGAGGTGGGCCCAGAGAGTGGCGCCGGACAGGATGGGCCCCATGTAGATGACGAGGTTGAGGCCCATGTCGAGACGGCGGCCCACGTGGGGATCGTTGCCCACGCGGGCGTCGTAGATCCGGCCCAGACCAAAGGTCTGCATGCTCGAGTGCACCACGTCCCACCAGGTGGCCAGCACGGCCGCACCCACCGCCAGCACCGGCGACAGCCACAGCGCGAAGAACAGGGCCAAGGGCACCACCGTGAAGCGAACTGGGGTGCGGAGGAAGACCGTCGGGTTGAGGTGACTGCGCACGCCCACCAGGATGAGGTGGGCGAAGATGAAGGTGCCGATGAAGGCAGACGCGAGGCTGCCACCACCGGGCAACCAGTCTCGCCTCATGGACAGCGGCTCGGTGGCAGCCAAGGCCCCCAAGGCGAGCGCCAACGCAGGCGCCCCGACGATGCACACGCCATCGATCCAGGGGCCTGAGATCCAGCCAGAGCGAGACCCGATCGCGGCCTCCGAGGGTCGCAGCGAATGTGTCTCCGGCATGGACATGCCACAGCATGACATCGCAGTGCAATCGAGGGTCGGCCCGGCGCTGGCCATACTCACAGAGCGATGGGCACCGAGTGTGCAGAGGGGCACGTTCCCCTCTGCTGACCCGAAGGGTGATCCATGAGTCGGAAGTCCCCACGAGCGAGTGGTGAGGCCAGTCACCATCCCGCATGGAGCCGCAGCCGATCGGCGCCAGCCGTCTTCGTGGTGCGCGGTCCCCCCGGACCGGGCCGTGCCCGCGCCCAGCGCGCCTACGCGACCACTGCCCGTGTCGTCGATCTGCGTGGTGCGAGAGATCGTTCCGAAGCACTCCAACGCATCGGGTGGGCCCTGCGCGTGACGCTCGTCGGTGTGGAGCACCGAGGCGCCACCCCCCGTCTCCGACGCGCCCTCCAGCACTGCGGCGCCACCCGTCTGGCACTGCTGGACGCCGACAGCTGTGGGCCCTGGCTCGCCGAGCTCCTGGCAGACCTCACCACGGCCGCCCCCCATCTCGAGACGGTCGTCTCCACGTCGGCACACCCCGATCTGAACCGCTGGCCCCACGTGCGCCTCGGGCCGACGAGCAGCGCAACGCCACCGCCGGTCGACGCCGTCGTGCGCCTGCTGGCCAGCATCCCCGGGCCGGTGCCGCTCACCCTCCTGCGAGGCGCCTGGCACGGCTCGGACCGCCTGGCCCACCACATCGACCACCTCGTGCAGACCGGGTGGGTGGATCGTGTGACCCGGACCACGGTGCGCTTCGCGGCCGGAGAGGCCTGGGGCGCCCGACTCCGGCTACCCGTGGCTGAGCTCTCACGTGCGGTGCTTCCTTCAGCCGCACGGGCTCGGAGAGCCTGTGGTCTCGATGTGTTGCGCCCCTTCCGTGCCGCACTGCTCCAACTCGTGCTCCACCCGGAGCTCGAGGTCGATGTCCGCTGTACCGCCCTCTTCCTCGGACGCGACCTGTGGCTCGCGGAGGGCCCCCGGAGCCAGCTCGCCAGGGTCTCCCGTCGCCTCGGAAGAGTCGCAACCTCAGCCGAAGCACGGGCTCGGGCGACCACGATGGCCTGCTTGTTGTGCGCGCCCACCGACGCTTCCGCTCCTTGGGACTCGCTGGTAACGATCATCGCCGCCGGGCCCGGCCTCCCGACCCACCTGCGCGCCGAGGCCCGGATCGCATGGTCCCGCCGGGCCGCGGCGGTGGGCGATGGCCAGACCAGCGGCTGGATCCTGGACGGCGCGGTTCGACTGGCGACCGAGCCCCGCCTGCGCGCCCGGGCGCTGCTCGCCCTCGCACATCATCGTGCAGCAGCCGGTGAGCTCGAGCAGGCCGACAGAGATGCCGAGCGCGTGCTCCACGAGCTCCGTGCCGAACGTCCTGCAAGGCTCTGCGTGCAGGCCCTCGATCTCCGTGCACGGGTGGCCGTCGCCTCGAACGCGCCCGAACGCGCCCGAGGTCTGCTCCAGGCGGCCTCGCTGGAGGCACGCATGCTCGATGCACCCGACTGGCAGGCCACCCTCGCAGTCTCCACATGGAACCTGAGCCCTCGCGAACGCAGCCCCGCCGCCCTGGCAGGGGTGAACGGCGCCCTGGACACCCTCGATCGACGCGGCCACGCCGGGGTCGCCCACACCTGCCGCGATCGCCTCGCGCCCCCGCAGGC
>JAERSX010000711.1 GCA_016845285.1 Deltaproteobacteria bacterium
GGCCCCACCCTCGATGATGTGGAGCTGCACCTGATCTCCCATCCGGGTCTTCAGCCTCTGCGCGATGTCCACGGGGAAGATGCGGTCGTGGCGCCCCCAGATGAGCAGTGTGGGTTGGGTGATGCCAGGCAGCGCCTCGGGGGGCTGCTCCAGCCAGCCCATGAGGTCGGTGATGAGCTCGCGCTGGGGTTCACGATTGGTGGCGTAGACGTTGCGGTATGCGTCGCGCACCACGAAGCCGGGCACGGGAGGGGGAGGGTGGTAGGCGGCCTTCATGAGGCGCCGTAGATCTCGTGGCCGCTCAGGGATGACCAGCTCCGCCGGGTCCTCCAGCTCGAACTCCGCCATGAGCTGCGCGGCGTCGGCGGCCTCGTAGGCGTTGCCGGGGCTGTCCACGACGACCACGCGCCGGACCCGCTCCGGCCACTGGGCCGCGAGTGCCCAGGCCACCATCCCACCGTACGAGGCGCCGATGAGATCGACCTGATCGAGACCATGGTGGTCGAGCAACTGCACCACGGTCTCGGCCTGGAAGACGATGGAGCGCTCCTCACGATCCGTGGTGCTGTCGCCGAAGAAGAGCATGTCCGGCATGAGCACGTCGTAGGCATCGAGGAATGCCGGTGCTTGGGTGTGCCACTGCCACTTGGCGTCGGCGCCAAAGCCCTGGAGGAACACCAGCGGTGGGCCCTCACCGCCCCGCCAGAGGTGCACCGTGCCGTTCTCGACCTCGACGAGGGTGCTGTGAACGGCGTGGCGTTCGAGCTTTCGCTCGAGCTGCCGATCGCGGAGCTGGTACGGGCTGCAGCCCCACACGAGCCCCACCCAGATCAACAAGCGCTGCATGGGTCCTGCATAAGCCCTCATGCCTCCACTCGTGAGATCCGTTGCCCACGCAGGTGGGGGGGAGACTTGCCCTTTCGCAGGAGACGGGGATGCGTGCCAGATCGATGTTCGGACCCTGGGGCAGCTGCTCGTCGGTGCGCCCGAGCCTGCCTCAAGGGCAGCGCTACTTTCGGGTGATCGCCGACCACGGTGGAGCCCAGGAGGTGGTCGGCCACCTCGTCCAGGTGCCGTCGACGGCCCCATCCCGCGTCGGGCTCGTCCCTGGCACCTTGTGCTGGTCCTGGGACGCGCCGGTACCCGCGACGATTCGCCTGGTTCAAGCGCATCCTGCCCGCGTCCCCCTCGACTCCGATCGGGTCTGGCACTCAGCCCCGACCCTCGAACATCTCCCGTCGGATGAAGGCGGCGCGCCGCTGAGGCTGGAGCGTTGCTCTGACGGTCGTGTCAGCGCGGGCGTGGTCGAGAGTGGGATGGCGCTGCGACGTGGCGTGCCGGGCGTCCTGGCTCTTCCAGCCAGTGTCCTCCACTTCCCATGGGGTGGCTTCCTCCGCGTGGTCGATCTGGAGCGCGTGGCGCAGGAGCAGTGGCCCATGCAGAGCATGCGCAAGGTCGAAGCCGCGTGATCCGGGCCTAGGCCGCTGGTCTAGGCCGCTGTGCGGGGCCCCAAGGCCTTTGGCTCGGGGCGGCGACGGGGCTGGATCTGGCGCATCGACTCGATGCCCACGTAGGCGAAGCCCGTGCCGAAGAGCGCCATGAAGGGCAGGCTCGCCCACCACCCGTTCACCGCGGCATGGGCGAAGCCGACCGCCAGCCACACTGCGAGGAGCAGCTCGACGTACGGGGTCCAGCCGCCGGGCAGGCGGTAGCGTTGTTGTGGGGTGTCTCCGGCCTTGGGTGTGCGTCGGAAGGTGATGTCCTTGCCGAAGAGGCCCTCGATCACAGCGCGTGTCTGGTTGACTGACATGCCGATGCCGAGCGACATCACGAGCGGCAGGCGCCAGGCCTTGTCGCGCCAGGTGCCGTGGGCCTGGTGCTCCGCCAGCGCGTAGAAGAGGGCGACGGAGCAGGTGGCCAGCAGGAAGGCCGGCAGGTCGAGCAGCAGGGTCTCGGTCAAGGTGCCGTAGCCGCGGAAGGTCACCGCAAGGGGCATCAGCACCGCCAGGAGCAGCACGCCGGGGTAGGCCAGGTTGCTGCTCATGTGCACCATGGCTTCGATCTTGACGCCCCAGGGCTGGTCACTGCGGAGGATGGTCCATGCCAGCTTGCGCGCGGTCTGCAGGGTCCCCTTGGCCCATCGGTGCTGCTGCAGCTTGAAGGCCCGCATGTCGTCCGGGAGCTCGGCGGGAGCGACGAGGTCGCGAAGGAAGACGAAGTTCCAGCCTGCGAGCTGGGCGCGGTAGCTGAGGTCGAGGTCCTCGGTCAGGGTGTCGTGGTGCCAGCCACCTGCGTCGATGATGGCCTGGCGGCGCCAGACCCCGGCCGTGCCGTTGAAGTTGAAGAAGCGGCCGGTGCGGTTGCGGGCGGTGTGCTCGAGGACGAAGTGACCGTCCAGCAGCAGGGCCGAGAGCCGGGTGAGGAGGTTGGCCGACTCGTTGAGGTGGCCCCACCGGGCCTGCACCATGCCGATCCCCCGGTCTCCGGCAGAGGCACTCTCGAAGTGCGGCATCAGCCGACGCAAGAAGTCCCTCGGCACCAGAAAGTCGGCGTCGAAGACCGCCAGGAAGCTGCCGCGTGCCACAGCCGTGCCCGCCTCCAGAGCCCCCGCCTTGAAGCCCGTGCGGTCGGTGCGGTGCAGCACCTGGATGTCGACTCCCAGTCCACGCCAGTGGTCGGCGCGCTCGAGGGCGACTCGGGTGGTGTCATCGGTGGAGTCGTCGAGGACCTGGATCTCGAGGCGGTCGCGAGGCCAGTCGAGCTCGCAGGCCGTGTCGATGAGCCGCTCGACGACGTTGCGCTCGTTGAAGATGGGCAGCTGCACCGTGACGACGGGGAGCTCGCCCAGCAAGCCTGGCTTGGGGTTTGCTAGGCGGGTTCGCCAGTATGCGGCAGCCACCCACAGACGATGGAGTCCGTAGGCGGAGAGCACCATCAGCACGCCCACGTAGGCGGCCACGACCAGGGACTCGGGCGTCGTCACGTGGCTCCCCATGCAGGACCTTCGGAGAGGGAGCTAGTGGATGCCGGGCACGGCGTCAAGTTCGGGATTGGACCCCGATGGGAGCGATTCTGCGACGGTTCGCTTCCCGAGCAGGCTCCGCACCGCCCGTGTGCCTCAGTGCGCGTAGACGTCGAGGTAGGCCATCTGGGACGCGTACAGCAGGGCGCACTCGATGGTGCCTTCGGTGGCGAGGTCGATCTCGCCGTCCGCATCGGCGTCGAAGCCATCGAGCGCCCACTGGAGCTCCGCTGCGGCATCCTCCAGCATCGCGTCACAGGCGCCCTCTTCACCGCAGACCGAGGCGAGGCCGGCCCAGTCGGCTGCGTCCTCGGCGAAGCCGTCGACGAGCTGGACGCAGTCGTAGGCGTCGCTGGCGAGGTCCTTGATGGGATGGCCTTGCTCCACCGCGCTGCTGGCGACACCGAGATCGTCGTAGATGAGCTCGACGAGGCCCTCTTCGCCCAGGATGGGCATGATGCCCTCGATGGTCAGGACGGTGCCATCGCCGTCGAGATCGGCCTCCTCTCCTGTGATGGCGTTGCTCATGGCCTCGGCTTCGGCCCAGATGTCGCTCACCTCGAGGGTCTGCTCCACCACCGCCTCGCTGTGGGCGATGATGGTCTCGCAGGTCGTCTCGAGGCTGCGGAGGCTGCCCTCGCCCTCCGGTGTGAGGTCGGACGACAGGATGAGCGAGAGGTAGGCCTCCTTGAGGTCGGCGTCGATCTGGCCGTGCCAGAGGGTGCTTCCGTTGGTGCGTGCGTCCTCGCCGGTGCCCTGCCAGGCCTCGAAGGTGTCGTAGCCGGCGAGCAGTGCGTTGAGCTCCACGTCGGCCTCGAAGATGAGATCTCCCTCGGCCTCGACGACGATCTCGCCCAGGTAGAGGTCGCCCTCTGTGCCCCCGGAGAGCCACCCGTAGTAGCTCTTCCCGAGCGAGGGCATGGGCACGTTCTCGAGCTCCATGTAGAAGAGGGAGTTGTCGGTGGTGCCGTCGAGGAGGTAGCCCAGTCCTGAGCCTGCCGGCGTCCACTCGTCGATGGAGCCTCCGCCATCTCCGGTATCGTCAGCCGGCTCGCCGGTGTCGTCCCCGCCACCGCCTTTGTCTCCGGCCGTTTCCCCGTTGCACCCTCCGACGACCATGGCACCCACGAACAACCACTCCGGTCGTCCCCACATCAGAGCCTCCGTGTCCATCGCTCATGCATCGCCGCATCGTACCTTCCCAGACGGGGAACGGGGCGATCCACGCAAGACAGCAGTCGGTGGGGCGGTCTTGCGCATGGTGCAGTACTTCGATGTCTTCCGGCATCCACTGACCCTCGATGAGCTCGAGCGGCTGGTCTGTCCCGGCGATCGGGCCGGCCTGGTCGCAGCCTGTGATGAGCTCGAAGGGATGGGGTTGATCGAGGCCACTGGGCCCTACCGCCACCGCCCCGGTATGGCCGGATTCGTCGGCCGACGGGGGGAGCGTGCCCGTCACGCCGAGCGTGCCTGGCCCTGGGCCCGGCGGGCCAGCCTGCTGCTCGCGCGGCTGCCCTTCGTGGCCGGCGTGCTGGTGACGGGCGGCATGTCGAAGAACAGCACGGACCCGGACGGCGACATCGACTTCCTCCTGGTGTCGCAGCCGGGCCGGGTGTGGACCCTGAAGTCCGGGCTCCAGGCTGGTCGGCGTGTGCTCCCGAGCGCAGTCCGTGAGCTCGCGTGCACCAACTACCTGCTGAGCTCCGACCACCTCGAGGTCGACGACCGCAACCTCTTCACGGCCATCGAGCTGGCCACCGCCATTCCCATGTGGGGGCGGCAGGCCTGTGTGGCCTTGCTCGCCCAGAACGCCTGGGCGGCCCGCTTCGTGCCGGGCTTCGACTGGTCGCGGCAGCGCGCCGCGTGCACCCCCTTGGGGCCACGACGCCGGTCTGCACGGGCGATCGAGGCCATCTGGCGGGGGCCGCCTGCAGCTCGGGTGGAGGCCGGTGCGCTGGCCGCCTGGAATCGGTACTGGAACCGCAAGTACGACTGGCCCGACCAGGACACCCGCGCCCAGCGCTTCAAGCGGCGGCCCGAGATCGCGACCAACCACCTCCACGACTTCCAGCTCTACGTGTTGAGGGAGGTGGCCGAGCGCCTCGCGGACGTGGGGGTGCACGAGTCGCTCAGCGAGACGCCACTGGCG
>JAERSX010000712.1 GCA_016845285.1 Deltaproteobacteria bacterium
CATCGACATCGACGAAGGCGTCTCCGATGCCGCTGAGTGGGTGGGAGACACAGCCAGCTCTGCGGCCTCTACCGTCAGCTCGGCGGCCTCTTCCGTCGGGAACTTCTTCAGCAGTCTGTGGTAGACGTCCGCATATGCAGAACTTCCCCCTGACCCTCGACCACATCCGTGCTTGGTGCGACCACCGCGAGCTGAAGTCGGTGTTCAACCCCGAGGTAGGTCAGCTGGCCTTCGTCGCGGCGCCTGGTGCACAGCCGGTGCGTGTCTGGCCACACCCGAAGCGCAACATGGTGACCTTGCTCCAGGCGCTGCCTACCCTCGTGCCGCCAGAGCGACGCAGCGCTGTCGGAGAGGCCATCGGCCTGCTCAACAGCAGCAGCTTCATGGGTGCGTGGGCCATGAACAGCGACAAGGGAGAGGTCTACTTCCGCATCACGCTGCCCATCGAAGGCGCGCTGTGGAGCGACGACGGGCTCGCCTTCATCACCCGGGTGCTCATCGGCACCGTGAGCGGGCTGCAGCCCAAGCTCCTCGCCGTGAGCGAGGGTGCTGCTCCCCAGAGCGTCATGGTTCAGTCCCCGGGCTGAGCGTCTGCGGGCGCGGGAGCCGAGCTCCAGTCGAACACGGGCACCGCGGCCTGCAGACAGGCCTCCTGGCCGTCGACGGTGCGTAGCTCCCAGCGGATCAGCCAGGCCGTGTGATCGTCTGAGGGCGGCAGAGCATCGGGGAGCGGAAGCTCGGCTCGGAAGAGCTCGGCGGCGGCGAGCGAGGTGGGCAACGCCTCGCTCAGCACGGCCTCACGCTCCTCACGGTCGATCCGCGTCGCGTGGGTCGCCGTCCCGCGCGGGGTCTTCGTCAGGGCGACCTGCCGCTGGGTCTGCTCCAGGCGGATCAAGCTCAGGCGGCTGCTGGCGAGCTCCGCACCCTGGCCGAGGTCGGCCGACAGCTCGGCGTGCAGGATGCCTCCCGGGTGGAGGCTCGGGAGGTAGACCCGCAGCACGCAGCGCTGGAGGGCCGCGGACCGACGCCGGCGGAGGCGGGAGACGAACGAGAGCCCAGCGACCATCACCACCGTGGTCGAGCAGGTCGCCATGGTGAGGGCCACCTTTGTCTCGACGCGGCCGCCCATCACGGCGATGAGCACCAGCGCGACGAGGCAGCTCGGCACCAGCAACGCGGCGGCCACAGCCAGGCAGCCTCCTGCTGGGGAGCGCTCGGAGATGGTCCCCCAAAGCTGGCTGTCCACCCGCCAGCGATTGCCCGGATCCCGAGCGGGCGCCGCGCTCCGCGCAGCCTCTCGCACCTCGGCGGCGAGCTGGGAGCCCTCGGGAGCTCGGCCGCTCACAGGGGGCAGTCCACGATTGGTGTCTGGGGCAGCATCTGCTGGTTGGGGTAGCAGGAGTCGAGATCGGATGTGTGGACCGAGGAGACCGCGAGCTCGCCCCCCAGCGGGTCGGTCAGCCAGGCCTGGTTGGGCCGGTCGTCCCGTGTGACGGCGATGCGGTCCTGGTCCTTGATCCAGCGGTAGCGGAAGGTGGTCCAGCTGGACGTCTCGGGGATCACCACCACCACCTGGATCACCTCTGGCTCGTCGCGGTGCGCCTCCAGGTGACGCAGGATCTCGGCTGTCTGCAGCTCGCCGCGGTCCAGCAGCAGTCCCTCGGCCACCTGGATGCTGGTCGATCGGACGTAGGAGCGCAGCACGACAGGTGACAGCCCGAGATCGATCACGACCATGCCTGAGACATCCCGGCTCGTCGTCGGCGCATCGAAGCGTGCCCGCACCAGGGCCTCGACCGCGGCCAGTCCCTCGTCGGATGCCATCCACTCGCGGTAGGTCCGCCGCGCGGTCTGGGCGACCCGGCCCCACTCCGCCTCGTCCTGTGGCAGGTACCCGTCGAGCTGGTCTGTGATCGCCTGGCCGATGAGCTCATCGAGCAGCACGGGATCAGCGGGGCAGTTCATCAGCTCCTGCCTGAAGCAGCTGCGCGCCAGACGCATCTCCCCGTAGACAGCCTCCCAGCGCGCCAGCTCATCCCCTGTGGCCGGCTTCGCGACGGCACCGAGGGGTTCAGGGGTCTCCCTCGAGGGTGCCCGCTGCTCGGACGGTCGAACCTCACAGGCCCATCCGCCGAGGGTGGCGAGGAGCAGCAGAGTTCGTGGACGCATCTTGGGAGGGCTCCGGGGCCTGTCTCCTGGTATCCGATGGCCTCTCCTGGGAAGGGGGCCGTGCAAGGCTAAACTCGACGAGTCATCCGAGGAGACGTGACATGTGGGCTGTGAAGATCTCGAGTGTATTGCTGGTCGGTGGAATGTTGGCCGGATGCAACTGCGAGAATCGGGTGGATGGCGAGCTGATCGACGAGTGTGTGGACGTGGCCGTTGGCATGGATGATTTCGCCGCCAAGGACGCATGTGAGGCCTGTTGTCAGGACGAGGGCTACGAGATCGGGCAGGCGCGCAATCGCGCAGGGTGATGACGCCGATTGTTCTTGTGGCGACGTCGGGACCTGCGACTAGCCGGCGACGACGTTCGCTTCTCGAGCTGGCTAAAGTGTAACCTGTGGTGTTACAATTGAGCCATGTCGTGCAGCTCGCCAGCCTCCCTCGTTCGCCTCCTGTTGTGCACTCTGGTGATGGTGGGCTGTGCGCAGCGAAGGGGTGAGGTCGGGCCACCCGACGGGGACGACACCTCGTCACCCGACGACGACGTCGATGGAGACGGCTTTCCTGCCAGTGAGGACTGCGACGACACCGACGCCACTGTGAATCCCGACGCAGAGGAGATCTGCAACACCGGCGTGGACGAGAATTGCGATGGGGGCGCTGAGGCCTGCCGTCTGGCCTACAGCGGCTCGGTGACCGAGGCCGATGTCGACATCTCCGACTCGTTCGATGAGGCCGATCTTCGGACGACGCCCACCCTGGGTGACCACAACGGTGACGGTACGGTCGACCTGATCTTGATGATCGACAAGCGGCCCCCTGGCGACGACGAGGTACAGCCTCCCGCGGTCTTGGTCTTCGAGGGACCTCTGTCGGGCGGCTCGCTGACCGATGCCGATGCCACCCTGTTCATGGAGCTCCCCCTGGGGGCCGCCAACCACACCGCTCGCTACTGTGGCGACACCGATGGCGACGGCTTCGACGATCTCATGGTCGGCGTTCCCTTGAGTGGTGGCCTGTTTCCTGGCCTGGGCGCTGCCTACCTGTTGCAGGGCCCGTTGTCGGGAGCGAGCGTCGGCTCCCAGGGCGCACGCATCCTCGGCGATGGCGACCCTGACTTCGGATCGGCCATCGGCTGTGGCAGTGACCTCGACGGCGACGGTCAGGCAGACGACGCCATCATGGGCGCCCCCTACGTCAACGACCACGACGGACACGCCTACGTCGTGGCTGGGGCCCTGAGCACGAGCGCCACCGTCGCCGACGACAGCCTGTTCACGCTGTCTGGCAGCGACAGCGGATGGGTCGGGATGGAGCTGGGCGCGTTGCCTGACGGCGACGGCGACGGCGTGGATGAGCTCTGGGTGTCAGAGCCCCGCCACCCCGATGGAGGGCGAATTCACATCTACCAGGGGCCCGTGAGCGGCGATCACGTCACCGGCACCGCCGACATCTTGCTCACCGATGGCGGCGACCGCCACAGCCCCTGTCGTGCCGAGGGGGCAGACGTCGACGGGGACGGCTACGGAGATGTGCTCGCCCAGGATGCTGATCCGGGGTCCCGGAGTCGGGTCGTGGTCTTTCTGGGCCCGCTGAGCGCTGGCACTCTCGACACGGCTGACGCCTTGGTGCTCGTCGAGGGCTCCGAGGAGGAGTACGACGGCCTGGGCAACAGCATGAGCCCCGCCGACCTCGACGGCGATGGGGTCGTCGACCTCTGGGTCGGCGCGCCCAGTGCCCACGCCGGGGACGGCGGCTGGGCCGAGGAGGACTCTGGGGCCGCCTACTTGTTCTATGGACCCCTCACGGGCGGTCTGGGCCCCGATGATGCCGCGGTCACGGTCCTGGGT
>JAERSX010000713.1 GCA_016845285.1 Deltaproteobacteria bacterium
GTCGGGGAGCGTGGTCGCCACCGATTCCATCCGCGCTCGACGAGCTCTCAGTCCAGCGAGACCTTGACCTCGTGGATCTTACCTTCGAAAGCGAACGGGCGGCGATCGAAGTACTTCGCCGAGACCGGGGAGCCGAGGTCCGTGCCCACGTCGAAGGTCTCGGTGGCGCTGAACTGGCCGGGAACGGTCCGGGCCAGCGCCACCTTGGCGACCTTCTTTCCGTCGACTGTGAGGACGACGGTGCCGTCGGAGCCCGGAGAGCCGATGTCGGTGATCACCTCGATCACATGGCGACCCGGAGCGAGCTGTTTGCGGCTCTGAGCCCCGTAGTTCTCGATGATCATCATGTTGTATTCGTAGACGAGGTGCCCCTTGTCCAGGTAGACGGTGAGCCCACCTCCGGCTCCGCCCACCGCGTAGATCACGCCGCTGGCTTCTGCCTCCATCTCCAGATCGATGTGTACGTGGTTGCTGACGCGTCCCAACCCTGGAGCTGCGAACTCGGGCATCCGGCGGCTGGTGTGGCGGAAGGTCCACTCCTTGTACGGTGTCGTCAGCCGATCCTCGGGGTGCATTCTCAGCCACAGTCCCGCGCCGATGGGGAAGTCCTTGTTGTCTTCGGCCACGTCGAGAAAGAGGGCCTTCAGTGAGGCGAGCTTCTCCGGCTGAGCCTCGGCCAGGTCCTTGGCCTGAGAGAAGTCATCCTCCAGGTTGTAGAGCTCCCAGGTGTCGTGCGCGGAGTCCCAGTTCGCCATCCGCTTCACAGAGCCTGGCGTGTCCCAAGGGATGAAGGGTCCGGCAGTCCCGGCAAACCAGCCATCTGTGTAGATGCCACGACTGGCGTTGTTGTCGAAGAACTGCTGCTCTTTCCGGCCGTCGGCGGTTGCGTCGCCGAAGGTGTAGGCGATGCTCACGCCGTCGATGGGGAGCTGTTCATGACCGTTGACGACATCGGGAGGGCGGATGTCCAGCACCTCGTAGATCGTCGGTGCGATGTCGACCACGTGGTGAAACTGTGAGCGCATCGTGGTGTCCGGCTCGATGCCCGCGGGCCACGAGACCACCATGGGGTTTCTGGTTCCGCCGAAGTACGCGCCCATGAGCTTGGTGCCCTTGAACGGAGTGCTGCCTGCCCATGCCCAGCCGGCGTGGTACATGTTGTCGGTCTTCGGGCCGCCCAGCGCGTCAAGTCCGCCGAGTGACTCCAGCGCGGCGATCTGTTGGTCGACTGTGTTGGCGATGTTGTTCTGGGCCAGCAGCTCGCTGACCGATCCCTGCTGTCCCTCGGCGCTCGAACCGTTGTCACCGAAGATGTAGAAGATCAGGGTGTTCTCCCTCAAGCCGCGGGCCTCCAGGCCCTCGACCAGTCGGCTCACCTGGTGGTCGGTATGCTCGACGTAGCCGGCGTAGACCTCCATCAACCGGGTCTGGAAGGCGCGCTGCTCGGCAGGCACGCTGTCCCACGAGGCCATCGTCTCGTCGCGAGGCGTGAGCTGGGTGTCCTCGGGGATGATGCCCATCTCGATCTGCCGAGCAAAGACGCGCTCGCGGTAGGCGTCCCAGCCGTCGTCGAATTTGCCGTCGTAGCGGTCTGCCCAGTCGCTCGCGACGTGGTGGGGGCCGTGCACGCCGCCCGGTGCCCAGTACATGAAGAAGGGCTTGTCCGGACTGAACGCCTGATGATCGTCCAGCCAGCCGAGTCCCCGATCGACCAGATCCTGGGTGAGGTGGTACTCGGGGTCGTGGAGGGGGGGCTCGATGTGGTTGTAGTTCTCGGTCAGGCGGGGCTCCCACTGCGACGTCTCGCCGCCTAGGAAGCCATAGAAGTACTGGAACCCGTAGCCATTGGGCCAGCGGTCCTTTGGTCCCAGGCTCGTGGTCTCGGTGGCGGGCGTGTTGTGCCACTTGCCAAACGCCGAGGTGTTGTAGCCGTACTGTTTGAGCACCTCGGCGACGGTCGAGGCCGTGGGCGGGATCTGGCCGGTGTAGCCATCCCAGGCCACCGCGCGCTCAGCGATGGTGCCGGAGCCGATGCGCGTGTGGTTCCGGCCGGTCAGCAAGGATGCACGGGTCGGCGAACAGATCGATGTGGTGTGAAAGGTGTTGAACCGGATCCCCTCGTCGGCCAGCTTGTCCAGAGCAGGGGTTCGAACTTCCCCACCGAAGGTCTCGGCAACGCCGAAGCCGACGTCGTCGAGCAACACGATCAGAATGTTGGGGGCGTCATCGGGCAGCTTCTCCGCTTTGGTTGGCCACTTCATCGACGAGTCCTGCAACCTCTCCTTGGTGACACTCGGCATCTCTTTTGCGGGGAATGGCAGGACCGCCCCCTCGTCCGCCGGGGCAGCAGCCGCCGGGGTGAGGAGGGCTGACCAGATGGTGAGGAAGGGCATCAGGCTGCGTGGCATGAGCGGGCTGCTCCTGTCGGTGGGACTGTCTCGAGTCTGCCCATATCACTTCTATGACCGCCAACGGCGTTCCGAGCTCAGAAGCCCGATCGCCAGGAGAGCGCCGGTCACGGGACCAGGTGTCGCCTGGCCGGATTCTTCAGACACAGGCGCATCAATCAATCGCGAAGGTACTGATCCCATCGGGTCATCGGTTGCTCTGCACCGCACGGCATCTGGTCACTCAAGAACATCTTCCACGGTGAAGGTACGAAAGCCAGGGTCGTGCACCACCAAGTGGCTGACCGGGAGTATGGTCGGGTCGGAGCGTGTGTATGTGCCGTCGTCTGCTGCTGGCCTGTGTTCTTCTCTTTTCCGGACCTGCCCTCGCAGAGGATGGGGAAACGGCTCCCGACAACCGTGTCACGCTCGACAGCCTGTTCGCGTTGCGAAGCAACCCTGCCGGGTCAGCCGAGTCTCTGTACCTGAGCTACCGCCGCAAGCTCTCCAACAGCGACCACGTGCTCCTTCAGGACACCTTTGCAAGCGTCGGCCCCACCGTCTCGCTGACTCCTGGCTTCGCCACCACCGGTGTGCAGGCCAAGGTCCAGCCGCTCGCGGTCCTCGCGTTTCGTGGGGCCTATGAGTTCTATGGATCGTTCGGGACAGCCGGCCAAATCCGACAGTTCGAGAGCCTCGACGAGGACTACTCGGACCCAGCGCTGAAGGCGAGAGGGCCTGGCACAAAGCGCATTGGTGGCATCTTGAGCCTCGAGGGCCTGGTGCAGGCGAAGGTGGGCCCGGTAGCCGTGCGCAACACGTTCGTTGGAAGGCACTTCAACCTCCGCTCCGATGAGGCGCAGATCGCCTTCTACGATCAGACCACCGACCTCCTGGCACCCACACATGGGTGGGTGTGGACCGACGACGTAGATCTCCTCGCGCTGTTGCCCCGTGGGCTCACAGCCGGCGCACGTTGGTCCACCGCCCAGGCCCTTCACGGCACGACAGGGCAGGCCTCAGAGTCAATCTCACGTGTCGGGCCGCTCGTGGCGCTGACCTTCTTTCAGCGACCCGGAGCAGCGTTCAACGTACCGACGGTCTTGCTCATCTCACAGTGGCACGTGAAGCACCCGTACCGAGCGGGTGAGGTGTCCTCGGCAGCGCTGCCCACACTGACCCTCGGGTTTGCGTTCAGCGGCGACCTCATCCCCTGGTAGCTCGGGCGCCGAGAGCCTCTGGCGCTCGCATCCGAAGGCGCACAGGTCGACTGTGTGGGACAGGTCCAGCGCGGGTCCTTCAGCGTTTCGGGGGACCGAGCAGCCAGTAGATCTGCAGCGCCTGTGGAGCCGCAAAGATCCAAGCGACCGCCGCCTTGTCGGCTTCGTTCGCGAGCAGGTACCCGATGCCCTGGGATGTGATCGGCAGTCCAATTCGAAGGTTGAAGTGATCCCAAGAGAAGTGGTACGAAATGCTGGCGATGGTCGGGACGTCTTTGAGGGGGGCCGAGAACTGTACCGAGGGGCCGACCGCAACTGAATAGTCGGCGTTTTCCGGGTTCACGGAGACCCCGCCCGCGAGGAGGGCGCTCACGGCGGTGTAGGTGTTGGCCTCGACGACCCAGGCGTGCCGCTCCGATCGGCGCCAGTCTATGGCGAAGCGCTGCTGGTGGAGCGTTAGCCTGACACCGCCGTAGAGTTGCGTCGTGTCCTGGACCTGATCCATGAGTGCATCGGAGATGTCCACTCCGACGGTGTCGACCAGCGACTCGGCAAGAGCGTCACCGCTCAGACCACCGGTGACGAACGCCAGCAAGTAGCGCTGACCAAGGTGCAAGCTGAGCGAGCGCGAGGCTTTCCAGGTCACGGTCCAGGTCGCCGGAAAGACCCGGATCGAGACATCGGGTTGGGGGCGGGAGGCGAAGATGCTGCCGGCGAGCGAGGCGTCGAAGCGCTTCTCTTGAATCGCGGTGACCTTGGCCTTCATGTTGACGACGCGAACGCCGTAGAGCCACGGCGAGAAGCCAACCTGCGCATTCTGCAGGACACCGTAGTCCAGCCGGGTGAGACCCAGTTGCCACTGCCCTTGGTTGAGGGTGTAGGCACTGATGTCCGTGAACCGACGAGGGTCGAGCTCTTCGTCGGAGGGCCGGTCCTTCGGTCCGGCGTCTTCGTCATCGTCTTCGTCTTCGTCTTCGTCTTCGTCTTCGTCTTCGTTTTCGTCCTGTCCGCCGTCTTCGTCGGGCTCGTCGGGCTCGCCGGATTCGCCGGATTCGCCGGATTCGCCGGATTCGCCGGATTCGTCGGTGTTTTCGTCGGTGTTTTCGTTGGCGGCTTCGGCGGCGTCTGACCCCTCTCCGCCGCCCGGTGGGTCATCGGCGAGAGCCACGGGCAGTGTCAACAGGAGCGCGAGGAGGTAGTGCATGAGGTACTCCTCCGTCGACTGTACCGTGGGTGGGTGTCGCCCCAGCGATCCACAGCAGTATCCCCGGCCTTTCTCCACCGATGGCTCGGTTTCCCTCTTCTTTACCAACGGGGAGCATCCCCGGTGCTCGACCTGATCAACGGGGATTCAACTCGACCGGGACCTGCCCGGGCGTGAGTGCTCTTGGGAAGGTCGAAGAGCTGCGCCATTCCGTAC
>JAERSX010000714.1 GCA_016845285.1 Deltaproteobacteria bacterium
GTCCAACAAGGACGGCCTGCAGAAGCCGGTTCCCGCTGCAACCACCTCTGCTCAGCTGGCGGGCGCGCCTCAGAATGACCTCCTCGATGAGAAGCTGGGCCGCTCCGTCAACCTCAACACCCGGGAATTTCTGGGCGCCACCTACTGGAACCTGATCAAGCGGTTGGTCAATTTCTACTGGAACCAGAACCTCGACAACCTCCCTCGCTCCATCCCTTACTCCAAGCCCAGCTACACCACCCGGGTGGTCTTCACCTTGACCGGGGATGGTGCCTTGGAGTCCATCCAGGTCGTAGACGAGAGCGGCCTCCCCCCCCTCGACAACGCGCTCATCGAGGCCTTCCGGATGGCGGGGCCTTTCCCGAACCCACCCGAGCAGCTCATCGCCAAGGACGGGCGGGTCTATGGCCCAAACTCGTCCTACACCGTGAGCATCGGCCAGGCTCGGGTGCCCTACGTCGGGGTCGATCCCCGCCAAGGCGTGCAGTTCCCCGGCATCCTCAAGGCCCCGAGGTAGGGACTGGCCTCAGAGCTCGCGTGACCACGCCTGAGCACCCGTGTTGGTGGGGTCGAGCTCGCTGGCACGGGCGAAGGCGGCCTTGGCCTCTTTCATCAACGACTCCCAGGACTTGGGGTCACCAAAGACGACCTCGTCACTGTCTGCGCGCCGGCGGAGCACCTCCCCCAAGAGCCCGTGAGCCAGTGACTGCAGGACAGGCTCGGGCAGGTCATCCACCCACTGACCGCCACTCTCCAGGATGCGGACCGCTTCCCGAGCGTGGGCCTCGGCTTCGTCGAGCTGGCCGGTCTCGGCGAGGATGCGGGCCAGCTCCAGGTGTGGCTCCCCGAGGCGTGGTTCGATCTTGAGGATTCCCGAGAGCAGGTCGGCGGCGCCGTCGAGATCACGATCGCGCGCCAGGTCGATCGCTCGGTAGAAGCGCTCGCCGAGTCCGTCGAGATGGGCGTCGTCGTTCATGGGGTCGGGTCCTCGGGGCGTCCGGCGGAGAGAGGATGGAGCGCCACGGTGAAGGTGGTTCCGGCCTCCGAGCTCTCCCACGACAGGCTGGCCGACAGGTCGTGCACGAGCTGCTGGGTGAGGGTCAGACCCAGGCCCGTGCCCTCTCCGGGAGGCTTGCTCGTCACGAAGGGCTCGAAGAGCCGAGCCTCTATGTCGGCGGCGATGCCAGGCCCATCGTCCATCACCATGAGGCTGGCGCCCCGGAGCACCACAGAGACCTCGCCCCGAGCGGCATCGAGTGCGTTTCCGATGAGGTTGATGGCGATCTGCTGGAGCGCACTGACGTCGCCGTAGACCGGCTCGGGCGGCCCTTCCTGCCGCCATGCGAGGGTGCGGCCCTTCTCGGAGGCCCGATGCTGCAGCAGCGAGACGGCGGCCGCGACCGGCCCGGATGGGTCGAGGGGTACAAGGGCTCCACCGGCCCGTCGCCCGGACTCGGTCACCCGGCCGACGATGTCCTGGACGAGGTCGAGCTGAGCGAGTGCCTCCTGGGCACGCTCGGCCTGTGCGTCCTCGAGGTCCACCACCAAGAGCTGGAGCAGTGCGCGGGCTGCGAAGATGGGCTGGCGCAGCTCGTGGGCGACAGACACACTCAGGAGACCCAGCTCAGCCAATCGAGCGGTCTCCAGGAGCTGGGCCTCGCGCTCGCTCACTCAGCCCCCGGCGGTGGACGTACATGGTTGTCCACGTCCACGATCACCTCACAGGTGTCTCTCGCGTTCCAGGAGGCGTCGATGGCTGCGACCTGAAGGGTGTAGGCGCCGTTTTGGACAGTCACTCCGTCGTTTCCTCGTCCATCCCAGACCCAGGTGTCCGAGGCGGCGGAGGTGCCCGACTGGCGGTCGAGGAACACCACCTCCCCGTCCTTGTCGCTGACCCACACTTCCCACCAGGCCGGAATGTCGTCCGCGACGAGAGCGAGCTCGACGCTGTCGGACTCCTCATCGGCGCCTTCGTCTCCATCGGGCCGGAAGCGAATGAGGTCGGCGCTGCAGCTCTGCATGTCGATGGCGTCGTCATCGACATCGCCGAAACGGAGCTCGAAGTCACCACAGCTCTCGTCGTACAGCCCATCCAGGCAGTTGCCCGAGGGGTCGTGTGCCCCGCTCCCTCCAGACTCGATGGTGAGGGTGTAGGCCTGGCTCGAGAGGTCGACCTCTTCGTCCAAGGTCAAGGTCAGCTCTGCCTGTGAGAGCGTCCCGGTGAGGATCTGGACCGCGACACCATCGTCTCCCTCGAGGGTGAGGACGCTGGTGGTGAACGACGCGCTCCGCATGGCCTCCGAGAAGCTCACCTCGATGGCGTCCACCACATCGTCTGCCTGTCCGTAGGGGTCGACCCAGGTCACGATGGGGAGACGGGACCCACCGGTGACCGTGACCTCGTCAGAACCGTAGGCTCCACCGCTCGCAGTGCCGGCGTGAACCTCGGCCTCTCCATCTCCGGTCTCCGACGCCATGGACAGAGCCACCTCGGCCTCCCCTGCGCTGTCGGTGGCGACGGTCAACCCAGACCCGCTCGCGCTGACGGTGCTGCTCGCCGAGCCCAGCAGGCCGAGGTCGGAACGCAGATGGAGGGTCTGTGCCTGGGCGGGATCGCCCCGGCAGTCGGAGGCGCTGAGCGAGACCGTGGTGTCTCCATGTGTGCTCGACCCAGCAACGAGCTCGGTGTCGGCGACGGTGACGTCGACGGGGCCTGCGACGCTACCGTCATCGTCGGCCACGTAGATGGTCGCCGCGGCTTCGTCCGAGCATGCGTCTTGGTCGACCACCAACACCCGGGCGACGAAGGCGCCCACCTCGTTCCAGGTCGTGTCCAGCTCGTCTGAGGAGGTCCGCGTCCAGTCACCGTTGCCGTCGTCGAAGTGGAAGGAGGCAAGGGCCGAGCCACCAGAGGTCGAGCTGGATGCACTCAAGGTGACCGCCGAGGTGCTCCCGCCCGAGCCGCGACAGACCGTGAGCGGATCCTGCGTGTTCGCGCTCAGCGCAGCCTCGGGAGCCTGGCCGCAGACACTCTCGACCACGTCGTAGGCATCGCTGACCCCAGAGACCTCACTGTCGTCGGCCTCGAGGGTGTCGGCAAGTCCCACGTCCGTGAAGGTGAGATCGACTGTGGCCGTGCCTGCGTCGAAGGAGTCCACCTCGACCTCTCCGGAGAGACCGCTCGCGCTGCCCACGGTGACGGAGCCTTGGTAGTCCTCGATGGGATTGCCGTAGACGTCGGTGGCCGTCAGGGTGACTACCTGGGCCTCATCCACATAGAACCAGGTCGAGGTGAGGCCGATGACGAGATGGTCGAGCTCGCCGGCCACCACATCGAAGGTGCTCGACACACCGCTCCCGCCTGCTGCGTGACTGACCGCCACCTCGTCGTCGTCCCAGGCCAGGGTGAAGGAGAGGTCGGTGGTGGC
>JAERSX010000715.1 GCA_016845285.1 Deltaproteobacteria bacterium
GCCAAGACCTTCAGGTCGCCATCGGGGGCGTAGAGAATGATGTCGTCTGCCGTCTCCTGGGGCGCGAGCAAGCCGCTGGAGCCGGAGAGGACCCATGGGCCGTCGAGGCCATCGTCCCAGGCGCAGGCGACGCCGTCGTCCATGTCGGTGGACGCGTTCCAGAGCGGCGTGAAGTCCTGCTCGGCGAGAGCCTTCCCGTCGTACACCCGACCCTTGGAATCGCAGGTGTAGAGCATGTCGTCCACCACGAAGAAGCCGGCCTCGGCGTTCTCGGGGATGTCGGTGATCTCGGCCCAAGGTGTGCTGACGGAGTCGGTGTCGATGTCGAAGTGATGGACCGAGACCACGCCGGTGACATCGAGGACGTAGAAGTCTCCGCTGGCGTCGGGGTGGAGCCGCATCGGGCGCTCCCATGCCGCGTCCTGGCCCACCTCTTCGAAGACGGCTTCCTCTTCGACGAAGTGGCCCACACCGCCGTCGTGGGCCAGGTAGAGGTCGCCGTCCGCCACCAGGATGTCGTTGACCTTGTCCCATGGCATGCCGTGGACCGCGATGTCGCTGGCGTCATCGGAGAGCACGAGCAAGGTGTCGCTGCTGGCCATGTAGAGGCGGCCCGTGTCGGCGTCGTAGCTCACAGGGCCCCCGAAGGGGTCGTCGCTGTCGACCTCGAAGCGGGGCATGAGCGTGGGCGCTTCGAGCACGCTGCCCAGCGAGCGGCCCTCGAGGACGTAGCTGAGCGCGACGCCCTCGGAGACTACGAAGTCGGCGTCGGTGTCGGTGTCGGTGTCGGCGTCGGTGTCGGTGTCCGCGTCACCCTCGTCGCAGCTGCCGAGGTCCTCGCAGGTCTCGTCGATAGACGCCGACAGGAAGGGATGGCAGGCGCAGCAGAGAGCGAGCAGCAGGGGCAATGGGCGCATCAATGGGCCTCTCCACCAGCGGGCGCAACGGGCAGGACTCTACCTCGGTGGAGGCGGCTCGGCCTCCTCGCTGCGGCGTGCGGGGCCATCTCGGCGGCGCTTCATGCCACTCAGGGGCAAGATCAACAGGGCGAAGACCGTCGACGCTGCGCAGCCGCGGGGCGCGGCGCCTGGGGGAGGAAGTCGGGCGTGGCCAGCGCCGAGGGCGGGGTCGTCGGCCACCCACAGCGGGCGATCGCTGAGGGACGCGTCGACCAGCTTGCGGGCCGCTTCCTGAGGCTTGAGCGAGGGGTCCTCGGACATGAGCAGCGCGAGAGCTCCCACCACGGCGGGCGTTGCGGCGGAGGTGCCGAAGAAGCCCGTGGGGCCGTAGACGGTTGTGGTCAGGCCATCGGGGCCTGCCAGCTCGGGCTTGGCGACGCCAGACCAGGTGGGGCCGGCCGACGAGAAGCTCTCGGAGCCGTTGTCGAGGTAGTTGCGGCCCCGGACGGCACCCACGGTGAGCACGGCAGGGTGGGTCCCGGGGTCGGTGACGGAGCCCTCGGGCATGGGCTCCCAGAGCTCGCTGCCGCGGGCGAAGATCCGAAAGTCCGTGGCTGCCGGTCCCCCGGCGCGGTGCACGACCAGGTAGTGCCAGCCATCCTCGGCCACGCTGACCCGTGCGCGCTCCACGGGGCGGCAGCCGTCTTCGGGCAGCTGGCGGATGGTGCTGCGGCCCACCAGATCTCCGTCCTGGGCGTAGACGTACAGGTCGAGGTCGGTGCTGCCGCAGGCGAAGTACTCGTCCCAGTTCAGGCTCACCCGACGGGTGCCGGCCTCCATCCAGACCGGCAGGTACGGGCTGTCCACCCCGAAGTCGTGGCGGCCATCCAGGTCGGCGTCCGAGAAGCGGGCGACGTGGTGCTCGAGGGCGTAGTTGCCGGCGCTCGTGACCATGAGGGTGTCCACGGCGTCGAGCTCGTCCATCAGATCGGAGATGGCGCCCGTGCCGTCGTAGAAGCTCTCGTTGAAGAAGCTCAGCGACATGCTGATGAGGTCGATGCCTTCGCGCTGGGCCCAGGCGATGGCGTTCTCCAGGCTGGTCTGGCCGTTGACGCGCACGAGGTGCAATTCCACGCCCGGCGCGATGTCACGGATGATCTCGGCGCAGGCCACCCCGTGGGCCCCCTCCTCCCAGGAGAACCGTGGTCGCAGCGTGTCCATGGCCACGCCACAGGAGCGGTGGGAGTAGCAGTCCCAGGTGCCAGCCGGCGAGATCTCTTCGAGGATGCCGAGATCTCGGAGCTCGGCGCCGTACCATTGCAGGTCGAAGACGGCGACGGAGACGCCGCTCCCGTCGAGTCCGGCGGCGTGCCACGGGGCCACGTCGAGGGCGTCGAGGGCCTCGAAGGCTTCGGTGTCGTCGAGCTCGGGGACGGATGCGATGCGCCACGGTGTGCCGTCGCTCGGGGGCGCCAGCAACATGCTGCCGCGGTCGCTGCTGGCGTCGGCTTCGGGGTGGTCGGGCACGTCCACGCGCACGAGATCCCAGGGCTCGAGAGTCAGGGCGGTGGCGAGGGCCAGCCAGGGCATGGAGGCAGGTTCTCCGAGTGCGGTTCGATCCTCTGGGGCCCCAGGATGCACGGTGTGATGAGCGAGTGCGCATCTCGGCAGCCGGTGGCATGCGCTGGGGTTAGTCTTCGACCCCACTCCAGGAGTCCCTTCATGTCTCTCGCACCCGACGGCTCGGCCCCCCCTTCCTCCTCGACGAACGGCAGCACCGCCAGCGGCGGAAGTGCCGATATCATCGAGCAGACCTTGACCTGGGGTGCTCACAACTACCATCCCCTCGAGGTGGTGGTGAGCAAGGCTCAGGGTTGCTGGGTCGAAGATCCGGAGGGCAACCGCTACCTCGACATGCTGGCGGCGTACTCGGCGGTCAACCAGGGGCACCTCCATCCCCGCATCATCGGCGCGCTCGTCGAGCAGGCCGGTCGCGTCACGCTCACCAGCCGCGCCTTCCACAACGACAAGCTGGGTCCCTTCCTCGAGCAGCTGGCGCGTCTCAGTGGCTTCGAGAAGGTGCTGCCCATGAACACGGGTGCCGAGGCGGTGGAGACCGGCATCAAGGCCGCTCGGAAGTGGGGCGAGAAGGTGAAGGGCGTGCCTGCGGGTGAAGGAGAGATCATCACCTTCGAGGGCAACTTCCACGGTCGCACCACCACCATCGTGGGCTTCAGCAGCGATGCCCAGACCCGGGATGGCTTCGGTCCCTTCACCCCCGGCTTCGTGAGCGTGCCCTACGGTGACATCGACGCCCTGGCGGCGGCCATGAACGAGCGCACCGTCGCGGTGCTGGCAGAGCCCATCCAGGCGGAGGGCGGCATCCTCGTGCCCCCCGAGGGCTACCTCCAGAAGATGCGTGCCCTGTGCGATCAGCACAACGTGCTGATGTACCTCGACGAGATCCAGACTGGCCTCGGTCGCACCGGCAAGATGTTCTGCTTCGAGCACGCTGGGATCCGCCCTGACCTCGTCTCGGTCGGAAAGGCACTGGGCGGCGGCGTCTTCCCCGTGAGTGCCCTCCTGGCCGACGACAAGGTCATGAGCGTCTTCAACCCTGGCGACCACGGCTCCACCTTCGGTGGCAACCCGCTCGGTGCTGCGGTCGCCATGGCCGCCCTCGACGTCCTCATCGACGAGGGCCTCGTGGCTCGGGCCCAAGAGCTCGGCGAGTACACCTTCAAGCGCCTCCGTGCCATCGACAGCCCCCACATCGCCGAGGTGCGCGGCAAGGGCCTGCTCATCGGCATCGAGGTCCCCGTGTCCTCCGGGGTGGCCAAGCCCTTCTGCAAGAAGCTCATGAAGCGCGGGCTGCTCTGCAAGGAGACGCACGAGCAGGTCATCCGCCTCGCGCCGCCATTGGTCATCGAAAAGTCCGAACTGGACTGGGCTCTCGATCAAATCGAGGCTGTCTTCACCGCCTGAAAGCGCCCCTTCCGGAGTCCGCATGAACGCCGCCCTCGCCTACCCCTGGCGCCTACGTCTCGCCCACGAGGGTGACCTCTCCTTGCGTCTGGAGCGTCGGGGCCGGTCGATCCGATTCGATCCTCGCGAGGCCCCAGCGGCCGACGACATCGTGATCCTCACGTGGAACTGGCCCGAGCATCTCGATGCCACCGCCGCAGCGGTCGCCTCAGGCACCAACCCCACGGTGGTCGCCGCCCGGCCCACCTTGGACTGGCTCGCGTCGAAGGGCACGGTTCAGGGCCATGATCGGGAGGTCGAGCTCGACGGCGTGAAGATCCGCATTCGTGGCTACACGCCCATCCCCTTCGCCACGGCCCCCGAGGCCGTGCGAAAGGTGGGGGCCGGGCTCAAGAGCCCGGCGCAGGCGGCCAAGCGTCTCCTCCGGCGAGCGAGGGCGCCTCGATCGGAGCCTCTGGTCGTGGAGCTCACGTTCCCCGACGGGTCACGCCTGGTGCACCTCAACCACGCCCTGCACGGTGACACGCCTCCCGGCTGGCTCGAGCAGGCCGTCGACGACTTCCGGGGCGCCGACTGGCTGGTCTCGGGCGTCGACTTCGAGGAATACGAAGCCTTCGCGTCGCGCATCGGGCGCTTCGAGCCCAAGATGCTGCTCGTGACCGCGCTCTCCGGCGAGGTACGGCGAGCGGTGGGAATGCCCACCAAATTGCTGACGCCCCTGGTCGACGAGATCGCCGCCCAGGGGCTGGATGCCTACGTCTTCCCGAGTCACGCCACCTTCCGCTTCGAGTAGCGTCGGCTGGCCTCGGGAGCCGTCGCGCCTCTCAGCGAGGAGGTGGCTTGCGACCCTCTCGCACGCGCATCAGGTCCGGGCGGGCGGCTGGCTGGATGCGGTTGGTTCGCAGCCGCTCCGGGCCGGCACCTCGGGAGGCGATGCCCGGAACCTTCAGCGCGGTGGGGGCGCTCGGAGAGAAGGCCTTGAGGGTGGGCTTGGCCCGCTCAGCAGGTGCATCAGCGGTGTCTCCTGCGAAGGCGGCGGTGGACAGCGTGGCGAGGGAACCGATGACGAGGATTTTCAGCGTGGCCTTCATGGGGGCCTCCGTGGCGTTGTTTGCACACCGGGGGTGGTGTGTGCTGTCGACGCCTCGGGGGTTCGATTCATTCGGGGTCTTGTCGCAATAGCCAGCGTGGGCAATTCGAATGTTAGGGGACCCCCCTGAAGATCACCCCTCAACGGGAAGCGCCTGAATGTCCATCTGGAAAACACTGAAGACCCACGCCAAGGCCCAGCTCCTCGACGTCATCCAATGGCTGGACGACAGCCGTGACACGCTGGTCTACCGCTTCCCGATTTTCAACCAGGCGATCCAGGATGGCGCGAAGCTGGTGGTCCGTGAGGGCCAGATGGCGGTGTTCGTCAACGAGGGTCAGATGTCTGAGGTCTTCGGCCCGGGCACCTACACCCTGTCCAGCCGCACCAAGGCCATCGCGAGCTTCTTCGAGAGCATCAAGTACAGCCTGAACTACCCCTACAAGGGCGACGTCTACTTCGTCAGCACCCGGCAGATCACCGACCAGAAGTGGGGCACCCCCAACCCCATCCCGATGAACGACAAGCAGCTCGGACCTGTTCGGATCCGCGCCTTCGGCATCTACGCCTACCGGGTGCAGGACCCCGGCACCTTCCTGCGTGAGATCGTGGGCACCAAGGGCTTGTTCACCACCAAGGAGATCAACGGTCAGCTCAAGCGCAAGCTCGTGAGCGCCTTCGCCGACACGGTGGCGGAGTCCAAGATCCCCGTGCTCGACCTCGCCGCTCAGTACATGGATCTCGGCGACGCCATGCGCGAGCGCATGAGCCCCACCTTCATCGAGGCCTACGGCATCGGCCTGACCGACTTCGTGGTCGAGAACGTCTCGCTTCCGCCCGAGGTCGAGAAGATGCTCGACAAGCGGACCAGCATGGGTCTCATCGGCGACATGGCGGCCTACGGCCAGTTCCAGGCGGCCAACGCCATCGAGACGGCTGCCGGCCGCCCGGGCGGTGGCTCCAACGCCATGATGGACGCGGGCATGGGGCTCGCCATGGGTGGCTACATGGGCCAGCAGATGATGGGCCAGCAGGGCGGCGTCTACAACCCACGCCGAGGCTTCGGTCCGGCCGGTGGCGCCGTGCCACAGCCGCCGCCGCCGCCCAACACCAACCCCGTCTTCCACTACAGCGGGGCCTCGGGTCAGGCCCAGCTCAATGCCCAGCAGATCGCGGAGAAGGTGGCCGCCGATCGCGGCGGTGCCCACAATGTGTGGATGCCAGGTTGGCCGGGCTGGAAGGCCTGGAGTGCCGTGCCCGAGATCGCCGGGGTCGTCCCCCCAGAGATGCCTCCTCCTCCGGGCGCTGCGCCCGACGTGGTGTTCCACTACGCGGGCGCGTCGGGTCAACAAGAGCTGGGGGCTGTGGAGATCGCGAAGCTTGTCGCGGCCGATCCGACGGGACGTCACCTCGTGTGGAAGGAAGGCTTCTCGGGCTGGCTGCCGGCCGCCGATGTGCCCGAGATCCAGGCCGCGGCCGCGCCCGCCGCCGCGCCTCCTCCTCCGGTCATGGCTCCGCCCCCCCCTCCCATCGACTAGGCCGCCGTGCAGCTGATCCTGGTTCTGCTGGCGGCGTCGGCCTTCGTGGCGGCGTCGGCTTGGCTGGCGTCCCGCTGGTCGTCGATTCGTGGTGCGCGCGTGGGCGCCGA
>JAERSX010000716.1 GCA_016845285.1 Deltaproteobacteria bacterium
GTGTGCGGATGTGGTCCGGGTCGTGGCCCTCGAGGCCACCGAGTTGACGGTGTCCATCCCCTGAGTCACACGCTTGCCCAGGCCTGGCCGGCCACGCTCTTCGCCCTCGCGGGTGCCCTGCTGTGGGCTGCTGCGTGGCACGGCGGGCTGTGGTGGAGCCTGGAGGTGTTGGCCAACTTCGTGGTCCCCGTCACGGCGGTCTCCGCCCTGACGTCGGCAGCCTGCGCCTGGCTGCGCGCGTGGCCCGGTCTGCTGCTGGCGCTCGGGGTGACGGCACACGCCGGCCACGCCTGCCTGGGCTGGCAGATGGGCGCGCCAGCCGAGACGACGCAGGAGCCGGATCTACGGGTCCTGGTGGCCAATGTGTTGCGGAGCAACGCCACCCCCGACCGCGTGCGGGTGCAGGTGCTCGAGGCCGACCCGGACCTCGTGCTGCTCCAGGAGATCTCCACGGACTGGAGCTCGGTGCTCGACGACCTGGACGATGTGTGGCCGTACACCCACGTGGTCGCCCGTCACGACAACTTCGGCATGGCGGTGCTCAGTCGCTGGCCGTTGGTCGACCTCGTCGAGCAGCGCCTCCCAGCCGAAGGGAAAGGTGGGATTCCCGCCGTGTGGTTTACCGTGTCGACGCCTGCTGGATCGCTGCGTGTCGGCAGTGTTCATGTCTATCCGCCCACGGGTGTGTGGGCGTGGGAGCTGCGCGCCGACCACCTGATGGAGGTGGCGGCGGTTGCATCCGACGCGTCGCTTCCTTTGATTGTGGCGGGTGATCTCAACACGTCGATGTCCACTCGATCCTATCGTGGGTTCGTGAGGCGGGCGAGTCTTCAGAATGCCCGAGCCGGCCGCGGGTGGCTCGGCACCTGGCCCGCCGGCGCGCCTGACTGGATGCGTATTCCATTGGACCATGTGTTGCATGGTGAGGGCGTCATGGTGAGTGGGCTCGAGGTGTTGCCTCCGAACGGCTCCGACCACCGAGCGCTCTTGGCGGAGGTCTCCCTGGCTCGGCCAGCGGAGTAGGTGGGATGGAGCCACGGGGCCTCGGGGCACCTCGCCGGACCGGGCCCGCGAGCCTCACCAGGTGACGGTGCCGCTCTCCAACTCGTAGGACAGCTCACCTGTCTCCTCGTCCCAGGACGCATACCCGGCCGCCGCCCATGCACCTTCGGTCTCCAGCATGATGACCTCGGCGTGGCCGAGGTAGGCGTGCTGGTATCCCTGGGCGCGGCTGGTGCCGTCCAGGGCGGTCCCATCGTCTCCGAGGAGGGCCGCGCAGGCGCCGTCCGTGTCGGAGCTCACGGTGGTGTCGGAGACGGTCAGATCGTGGGCCCAGTCGCAGTCCGCGCAGTCGTCTCGGATGCCGCTGGCCGTGAGCGCCACGGTGAACGCGCAGACCACGGTGTCATCGTCGTCCAGGAGCTGCACCTCCTCGTCGCCTGTGAAGGTGTCCGTTCCGGCGATGGCGGCGCCCACGCGCACCACCGTCGCGGTGCGGGGCCCGTCCGACTCGCCCGTGTCGTCTGCTGCGGTGTCCGGTCCGGTGGCTCCCGAGTCGTCGACGAGGTCGTCCTTGTCGCCACATCCGAAGACGAGCAGCAAGAGCAGGGGACGCAAGGAGCGGAGCGGTCCATGGAACACGTAGGCCTCGCGAGCCCTCGCGGTCGCGGGGCTGTGGAGTGGGGTTGCCGCAATCATGGCAGGTCTCGACCTGGGTCGCGCGTGCCGATTGCCAGGCCGAGACGATCGAGGCCCCTAGAGGCTCTGCAGGCTGTCCAGGATGGCCGCGCGGTGCTCACCGAAGGCCGCGACCTCGCCGGAGGCCTCGGCGATGATCACCCGCGGGCCGTGCACGGCGATGCCGACCACGAAGGCTTGATCGACCGGTCCGTTGGCGCCGCTCAGCTCGAGGACGTGGAGCTCGTGTCCGCCGTCGGTCGCGAGCGTCTGCTCGGCATCGAGGGTGTACCCGGCCTCCAGCATGCGGGTCTTCAGGGCCTCGCTCCAGAAGTCGACGCTCGCGCGGTTCTTGCTGGGAATTCGAGCACTGCGGATGCGAACGCCCACGCCGTCGGGGCTCACGGCCTGCCAACGACCCTGCTTGCGCCAGGCGGCGAAGCCTGCGGGGGTGCGTGTGGGCGTCAGCACCGAGCGGGTCGAGCGCTCGCCGTACTCCAGGTCCCAGAGGAGGTCGGCCATGTTGACGGTGTTGATCCAGTCGAAGGAGCTGGAGCCACCCCGGGTCGGGGCCTTGCGGTCCCGGTAGGTGAAGCTCACCGAGATCTGCCCGTAGGCGCCGCGGTCCTCGACCACCTGGAGCCGGCCCTTGAGCTGCTCGATGTCAGCGATGAGCCGGGTGATCTCCCGCTCCACCGAGACCACGGCCTTGGGGTTGGCGGTCTCGAGCACGCCCAGGTAGCGGGCCAGGCTCTCCTCGCGGCTCGCCAGCCGGATGACGAGGTCTTCGCGCTCGGCGGTGAGGTCCTCGCTCGAGAAGGAACGCTCGGCCACCTTGCCCAGGCCCCGGAGCTCCTCGAGGAGCGCCTCGACCTCGGCTGCCGGTACCCGCACGGTGACGCTGTCTTCGGACAGGCTGCTGAACCAGCCGCCTCTCTCCTTGGCCGAGGCCACGGTGGTGTCGAGGGCGGAGGCGCGGTCGTCGACGCGAAGGCTGAGATGGGCCGCCACCCAGGCGATGCGGCCGCTGTCTGCGTCTGCGTCTGCGGCAGCGACCTCGGCCGTGTCGGATGTCTCGGGAGATGGGCCGCCCTGTGCGAATGCGAGACCGGTTGTCAGCAGGAGAGTGGAGAGGATCATGCCTCACCTCCGTCGAGCACGGCCTCGATGGCCGGGGCATGGCGCGCTTCGTGTTCGGCCGAGGGGTAGTGCACCTGCACCAGGTGGAGATGCTTGCCCTGGGGCCGGACGGCGATGACCCAGGTGTAGGGCTCGTCCGAGCGGTCCACCAGGCGCAGGGCCGGCAGTCCACCCAGTGTGGTGCGCTCGGCGGTGGCGAAGTCCTGGCCGAGGCGCTCCTCGACTGCCGCCAGCCAGAAGTCGGCGTCGCCTGCCGGCTCGTTGAGCAGCTTGTGGGTCCAGACGCGGGCACCGTCGGCGCTCTCGGCCACGAACTGCCGCTTCAGGTCGAGGGCGACCATGCCCTCGGGCACATCGAGGGTGAGCTTGCGCGTGTGCAGCTCGACCTCGCTGTGGAAGGGGCTCAGGCTGCGGATCCAGCTGAGCTCGGCGGTGTCGGCCTCTGCCCCCTGCCAGGCCAGCGCGTCTCGGGCGACGAAGCTGAGGGTGATGCGGCTCATGGCGGCGAGCTGCTTCAGCGTGCGGGCCTGGGCCTCGACGGCATCGATCTCGTCGGTGAGGCGCTGGATCTGGCGAAGGAGCTCGAGCTTCTCTGCCTCGTTGTCGGCCTTGGCGAGGAGCTCCTGGAGCCGGGCACGGGTGGCCTTGGCGGTGTCGAGACGCAGGCTCACGGCACGGAAGGAGTCGGTCACGTCGTCGGCGGTCACCTGCTTGTCCAGCACCTCTCCGAGACCTTGCAGCTGGTCGAAGACCTCGCCGAAGCGAGCCACGGGTACCCGCAGCACCACGTAGTCGGCACCGATGGCCTCGACGTGGCCCCCTGCCGCTTCCGTGGTGGTCTTGGCGGCGTCGATGCCGTCCTCGACACCGGCGACGCGGATCTGTGCGTAGCCGTTGTAGAAGACCATTCGCTGGGTGGCGGCACTGGTCGTGGCGGGCTGCACCTCTGGCTCCGGGGCCGGCTCGGGAGCGTCGTAGGACATCTCGGCCATGACCATCGGGGGGGCTGAGGCGCCGGCGGATCGTCCGGATGCGCTCGGGGCTCGCTTGGGCTTGGCTGATGGCATCGCCGTGGCGTGGTCGTAGTCGCCGTCGGCCTCGAAGCTGTCGGCCTCGTAGTAGTCGGCGGAGTCGTGGTGTCTCTTGAAGCAGGCGCTCAGCAGCACGAGCTGAAGGGCGACGAGGAAGAGGAAGAGCCAGCGGAGCATGCACACCTCACGGCGTTGTTCGTGCGGGGGGTCGCGACGTCGTGCCTGGAGCGACAGGACGACAACGGCCTGTGCATGATGTCCTTACACGTCACTGACGATCTGGCGTCCCCTCAGGCCTGTCAGCTCCCGTCGCGGGCCGTCCACCAGCCGGGAGCGACCGCTCGGTGCCACGCGTGGCCACGTCGCCACAGCCAACGGGTACGCCGTGGACATGCGTCCTGTTCGCCTCCTCCTCGCCGCCGCCCTCGCCTTCGTGGCGCTCTGTCTCGCCGTGTTCGGCACGCCCTTCACCGCTGCGGCCCTCGCGGTCCTGGCGGCGCTGCTCGCGCGGGCGAGCCGCCTGCTCCTGTTCGGCCCCGTGCTCCTCCTCGGCTGGAAGGTTCCCCTGCACGAGTACGCCGAACGGGTCGAGGAGCTCGACGCCACCGAGGCCTGGAGCAGCCGGGACCGGGCGGGGCTGTGGGTCCTCAACCTGGGCATGGCGGGCGCCGGTGCCGCCCTGGGCATGCCAGAGGTGGCGCTGGAGACCACGCTGCTGGTGGTGCCGGGGCTCGACACGGTGCGCCTGCCCTCGGACTTCGCCATGGGCTCGCCGGCGGTGCGCCGGGCCATCCGCCGGCAGCTCGCGTCCCTCCCGGCTCCTGGGGACGAGCCCATCGCCCTTCCGCCCCGCCAGGTCTCGTGGCGCTACAGCCTCGACGACTCCGCCCGGGTGGCCCTCGCACTGAACCCGGTCACCCTGAGCGGGACGGCCCACCCGGCGCCGGGAGGCTGGCTCCTCCACCTCGAGGGTCGGGTGCCGGTCAGCTACCCCGACGAGGGCTACCGGCTGCGGCTCTTCTCCCTGGACGGGCGCTCCATCGGCATCGAGGAGGGCCACTTCGCCCGGCTGCAGCGGGACGGGTGGTTGCACCCCTACGACATGGTCTGGGTCTGGACGGTGCACTCGGCCGATCCGCGCCTCACCCAGGACGACGTGGGCCGAGGCTGGGCGGAGGCGCTGATGGTGGCGGTTCAGACGGCGACGCACTGAAGCCTCAGTCGACGGGTTTTCGTGTGGATCTGACACCGCCCTGGCTATGGTTTCGGCCAGTACGGAGTGCTCATGTCTCGCTTCTCCCGTCGTGGCTTCCTCGGCACCGGCTCGGCCATGGTGATGGCCCCGTCCTTCCTCGGAGCCTGCGGGCCCAAGGCCGCGCAGCCCACGGCCGCCGCCGAGCCGCTGCCCGACAACCCCTTCCTCACCTGGTTCGGCGTCGACGAGGGCACGCTCCGGGTCGTGATGGGCGAGCTCACCGCCCGCGGCGCCGACTGGGCCGACATCTACTTCCAGCACAGCCGCACCACCCGCGCCTCCCTGGAGGACGGCATCATCGGAGAGGCGAGCAGCAAGGTGGAGCAGGGCGTGGGCTTGCGCTGCGTCATCGGCGACCAGGTCGGCTACGCGTTCACCGAGGACCTGAGCCTCGGCGCCATGACCGGTGCAGCGCGCACCGCTGCCGCCATCGCCAAGGGAGGGGGCACCCCGGTACCCGAGCACTTCACGGCTGGCGCCCTCGGTGGCCACTACGTGTTGGCCGTGCCCTGGGGAGAGGTGGGCATCACCGAGCGGCTGCCCTTGCTGAGCCGCTGCGAGGCCATCGTCAAGGCCAAGGATCCCGCCGTCAGCAAGGTGCGCGTGAGCTGGTACGACCTCGACGAGCGCGTCATGGTCGTGGGCCTCGACGGCCACATCCAGGTCGACCGTCGCCCCATGAGCCGGCTGTGGGTCAGCCTCACCGCCGAGAAGGACGGCGTCAGCCAGTCCAACCGCAGCAACCTGGCCGGCCGACGCGGCCTGGACTGGTACACCGAGGAGCGGCTGCAGCAGGTCTGCGCCGAGGCTGTCGACCGCACCATGGTGCTCTTCGAGGCCCGCCGACCGCCGGCGGGAGAGCTCCCCGTGGTGCTCCAGGCTGGGGCCAGCGGGATCTTGCTGCACGAGGCCGTCGGACATGGCCTCGAGGCGGACTTCAACCGCAAGGGCACCAGCATCTACGCAGACAAGCTGGGCACCTCCATCGCTCCCGACTTCGTCACCATCGTCGACGACGGCACCCAGGACGGCGAGCGCGGCGCGCTCAACGTAGACGACGAGGGCAACCCCACCGAGAAGACCGTGCTCGTCGAGGACGGCGTCCTGCGCAGCTACCTCCACGACCGCATCTCGGCCAAGCACTACGGGGTGGCGGCCACGGGCTCGGGTCGGCGCGAGTCCTACAAGCACGTGGTCATGCCGCGGATGCGCTCGACCTACATGCTCGACGGGCCCCACACCCGCGACGAGATCATCGCGTCCGTCGACAAGGGCATCATCGCCGAGACCTTCACCAATGGGCAGGTCCAGATCGGCGCGGGCGACTTCACCTTCTACATCAAGAACGGCTGGCTCATCGAGGGAGGCAAGGTCACGGCCCCCATCAAGGACTGCAACATCATCGGCAATGGCCCCGAGGCCCTGAGCAAGGTGACCATGGCCGCCGACGACTTCAAGCTCGACACCGGCGGCTGGACCTGCGGCAAGGACGGCCAGGGGGTGCCCGTGAGCCAGGGCTTGCCCACGGTGCTCGTGTCGTCGATGACCGTCGGGGGGACGAGCGCATGAGCCAGCTCCTGGACCAGGCCGCTGCTGCCGTCGAGGCTGCACAGGCTGCGGGTGCCGCGGAGGTCTGGGCGTCTGCCGCCCGCAGCCGCAGCGTCGACTTCGGCATGCGCGACGGCGAGCTCGAGAAGGTGGCCGAGGCGACCACCCAGAGGCTCGCCCTCAAGCTCTGGGTCGACGGTCGCTACTCGAGCCACAGCACGACCGATCTTCGGCCAGAAGAGGTCGCCCGCTTCGCCCAGGGGGCTGTGGAGCTGACCCGCCATCTCCAGCCCGATCCCGACCGGCAGATCCCCGATCCCGCCCTCTTCGCCGGGCGGGCCGAGGTCGATCTCGACGTCTGGGACCCCGGCGTGGCCGAGCTCGACCGAGACGCACGCCAGGCGCTGTGCGAGGCCCAGAGTGGCCAGCTGGTGGGAAGAGACGATGTGGTGAGCGCAAGCTGCGGCACCAACGATGGCCTGTCCGAGTCGGCCAGCGTGAGCAGCAATGGGTTCAGTGGCACCCACCGCAAGACCTGGATGTGGCTCGGCAGCTCGCTGACCATGAAGGACGGCGAGAAGCTCAACGAGGCCTGGATGTGGGGCGGAGGCCCGCACCGCAGCCAGGCGCCGAGTCCAGAGGCGGCCGCCGATCTCGCCCTCTCCCGGGCCTTGGCCCGCGTGGGCACCACCAAGGGTCCCACCCGCAAGGGCCTGATGATCGTCGATCCCTCGGTCGCTGGCAGCCTGGTGAGCCGCCTGCTGGGGCCAGCCACCGCCAGGGCGGTTCAGCAGGGCACGAGCTTCTGGTCGGGCAAGCTCGATGAAGCCTTGGTGAGCGAGCTCCTTGTCGTGGAGGACGACCCGCTCCTGCCCCGTGGACACGGAAGCCGCCTCTTCGATGGCGAGGGCATCGCCGCGAAGTCGTACTCCATCCTCGAAGGTGGCGCCCTGCGCAGCCT
>JAERSX010000717.1 GCA_016845285.1 Deltaproteobacteria bacterium
CTACAGGCTCGGGGGCAAGGAGCATCGGCGAATGATGGGCTCTTCCTCCGTGCGGAGCCACGTGTCCTGCCGGCGGTCGGGTCTGCAGGCTCAGGTCCTGTCCAGGATCTCCGCCTTGAGCTCGCTCACACGCTTGTACGACACACCGATGAGCGTGGTGATCGAGTTGACCAGACGGTCTTCGACGTCGGTGACCTCGCCATCGGCGAGGACCACCTGCCACAGCGCCTTGGCCACACTGTCGCGGTCGTGCTGCGCTGGCAGGCGCGTCTTGATCACCCGACTGAGGCGAACGAGATCTGCCGAACCGCTGCGTGCTGCTTCCACCGAAGCCATCAGCACGTCCAGCCGTCCGGGGTCGACAGCGAAGCTGGTGGTCAGACATGCCTCGATCGTGGACCGCTCACGCGCATCGAAGTCCGAGTCCGAGCGGGCCAGTTCGTCGAGGACCAACAGGATCGCAACCGCAGTATGCTCGCCTTCGCTGGTGGCTTCCAGCAACTCTCTTGCGGCCTGACCCATCGCGCAACTCCTATATTCATGGGGGGAGGCATGTCTGGCGGGGCATGGTGGACTGCTCCCTCTCGACCCAGACTCCTCCGATTCCGCTCAAGCCTATCAGAGGCGCGACGGGTGTTCGGCGGCCGGACAACCATCTCACCACCGCGGTGGCGAGGGCCCAGGATGCCAGCGAGTCGCTGGAGTGTATGGGCGCAGATCGAGGGGCTCCCGAGATCATTGGATGAGGAGACGCGTTCACTGTATACAACGCACATGCCTTCACATGACGTTGTGGCCTCTGTGGACACCTCGTCCGTTTCGTCGATGGCGAAACGGGTGCGTGCCGAGCTCCAGCCGTCGCGGCTGTTTCCCACCTTGACCGCCGGCTTCGTGGTAGGTCTCATCGTGGTGAACGTAGCGATCTCGGTGGCCACACTCGTCTTTCAGGGGGAGCTTCAGCAGTTCCTCGCACAAGGGATCGGACTGGCTCTGTTCTCGGGTGTCCTGGTCAGTGTCGTGACCTCGGTGTCCAGTTCTTATCCGGGGATGGTGGGGCAAGCCCAGGACCGGGTGGCACCTGGTCTCGCGCTGATCGCGGGCGGCGTCGCCGCCCAGATGGCGGGGGTCGCGTCCAGCGAGGCCATCTTCCTGACGGTCGTGGCAGCGCTTGCGCTGACGTCCATCAGCACCGGTCTGTTGTTGACGTTGCTCGGTGCGTTCAAGATGGGCAACCTCATCCGGTTCATTCCCTACCCGGTGATCGGCGGCTTCCTGGGGGGCACTGGCTACCTGTTGGTCAAGGGCTCTTTGGACGTCATGACCACCCTCTCCATCGACGGGCCGACGCTCGGGCTGTTGTTCGAGGTCGAGGTGCTTCCGCTGTGGCTGGTGGGGGTCGCGTACGGGGTCGTGCTCACCTACGCCTCTTCCCGCTACAAGCACTTCCTGGTGATGCCGGTTCTGTTGCTCGGGGGCATGGGGCTGTTCCACCTCGTGGTGTGGGGAAGCGGCACCCCGATGGACGACGTGCGGGCCGCGGGTTGGCTGCTGGGCACCCAAGGTCCTGATGGATCTCACCTGCCCTTCCCGCCGGGAGGCAGCTGGTCCTGGTTGACACCTGAGGCGGTCATGGCTGCCGACTGGTCGGTGGTGATGGGCCAGTCGAGCAACATGTTCACCATCTTCTTGATCACGTTGGTCTCGGTGCTGCTCAATGCGGGCGCGCTCGAGCTGGCGGTCAAGAGTGAGATCGACCTCAACCGGGAGCTGCGGGCGGCGGGTGTGGCAAACCTCTTCATCGGGGGCGCCAGCGGCACCGTCGGGTTCCAGTCCCTGTCCATGTCCCGCCTGGTCCATCAGATGGGGTCGAAGAGTCGGATCGTCGGGTTCATCGGGGCCATTGTCTGTGTTGCGGTCCTGGCCAGCGGCACCACGGTGCTCAGCCTCTTGCCTCGTGCCGTCCTGGGAGGGCTGCTGTTCTTCCTGGGAGCACAGTTCCTCCTCGAGTGGCTCTACAGCGCGTACTCTCGTCTCACGCGGTCGGACTACGGGATCATCGTCCTCATCACCCTGACCATCGCCGTGTTTGGGTACAAGGAAGGGGTAGCGGTGGGCCTGGTGGCCTGCGTGCTGCTGTTCTTGGTCAGCTACAGCCAGGTGGATGTGGTCAGGTTGGCGATGGGTGGGAACCAGCTGCGCAGCAATGTCGCGCGACCCATCCAGCACGTGCGACTGCTCGAGCAGAGCGGCGACCAGCTCCAGGTCTACAAGCTGCAGGGCTACATCTTCTTCGGGACGGCAAATGGCCTGTACGAGCAGATGCGCAGCATGGTCGCCGAGCGTCCAGCGATTCGCTACCTCGTCTTCGACTTCAGCCGCGTGACCGGCATCGACTCGTCGTGCGTGCTGAGCTTCGTCAAGACGAGACAGCTCGCGGAGAATGGTGGGTTCACGTTGGTGTTCATCCGTATGTCGGACGAGATCCGCGACTTGCTCGACCGCGAGAAGTTCTCGGAGGTCTCCGACGAGGTGTTTCGGACCTTCACGGATCTGGACCATGCGCTCGAGTGGTGTGAGAACGAGCTCCTGGCGAGCTCTCAGGTGGTGGTGGGCCAGGTCGACAAGGCCTCGTTCGTGGAGCAACTGGAGCTCGACCTGGACGACGCCGAGATGCAGACGCTCCTGGCGTTCTTCGAGCGCAGGGTGATTGCGACCGGCACCGAGCTCCTGCGTCAGAGCGACGTGAGCACCGCGCTCTACTTGATCGACCGGGGACAGGTCACCACCGAGTTGTCGTTGGAGGACGGAACGGTGACACGCCTGCGTACCACCTACTCGGGCACCATCGTGGGTGAGATGGGCTTGATCCTGCGTCGTCCGAGGTCGGCGTCGGTGGTCGCTTCGCAGGAGTGCGTGGTCTACGAGCTGACGCAAGAGGGCCTGGAGCAGATGGAGCGGCAAGCACCTCGCGTGGCCATGATGTTCCACCACTTCCTGACGCGCTTGCTGGCCGAGCGACTGTCGAACAGCAACCGCATGCTGCAGTCGCTCCAGGAGTAGGCGCCGTGAGCCGATGGCGCTCCGCTGGAGGACGTCAGTTGCGTGGGCAGGTCGCGTTCTTCGGGAGAGCCTGCGCACAAGCCTCCGTGCCTGACGCCGACTGCACTGTCTCGATCAGGCAGTTGATGCCCTGTTCGGCCTGTTCGCCGTACGCTCCCGGCCTGTAGGCCCCGAAGTCCAGGCAGCTCTGGATACACGCGTGCTGGCTGGGGTAGGTGGCGTGCTGGGTGCCACATCTCTGGGCGAGCTTGGAGCAGTACAGCTGATCGCACGCGAAGTTGTCCCACAGGCGGAAGGACTCCTGCATGTCCGGTTCGAGGTCGCAGGCGGTGGTCAAGAAGGTGCCCGAGCTACCCAAGGTGTTGAGCCGGTCGCGCATGGCGGGGTCGGTCTTGCAGGCTCTCTCGCACTGGGAGCGTACGAGGGTGCCGGTCTCGCCGGGAAAGCGTGAGGTGATCATGTGGCAGGTCTCGAGGACCTCGCAGCTCCCGAGGCAGAAGCCCTGGGGATCTGCTGCGATGGCGAGGTCCACCGCCCATCGGGTGCCATCCGTGCAGCCGTCCACCGTGTCAGGGGATGGCTTGTCCCGGCAGCGATCGCACATGTCCCCCCACCCATCTCCGTCGGCATCGGCCTGGTCGGGGTTGCTGTCGAGGGGGCAGTTGTCCTGGGGCATCTCCACGCGGTCTTGATCCCAGTCGCTGCCGGCGTGACGGGTCCTCCACTCATCTCTGGAGATCTGCTCGCGCGGTCCGACCGGGTGGGGGCAGCCCAGCTGCTGGCCGCCTGGCTCGGTGGGACAGGCATCGCATGCGTCGCCGTACACGTCCCCGTCCTGGTTGGACTGATCGGAGTTGGGCAGCTGTTGGCAGTTGTCGTGGTAGTCGTCGACCCCGTCCTGGTCGCTGTCGCGGCTCATCAACGTGCGCTTGAGCTGGTCTGGATCGATGGCGACTCCCTGGGAGGCTCCTCCGACCGGGTTCGCAGGGGACTGAGGGGCGGCGGCCTCGCTGGCGCTTGCCGTCAGGCACCAGAGCAGCGCCAACATCATCAGGTGCATGGGATGGCCTCGCGTGAAGGTGGCGATTGTAGTGGTTTGGCAGCGGATCGCGACAGCTGTGGCGTGCCCCGTGTCCGAGGGCCGCTGTAAGTCGGATCCCGCCCGGTGCCGGATCGTTCTGGCAATGGTCTGCAGGACGTTCCGGCATCATGGGTCGGCAACGTCAGCATGAAGGTCCTCTCATGAGCAGCCTCGACAGCTTCACCGAACATCAGCCGCTGCCGGACGGACGCTGGTGGATCGCCGAGTACGACGTGCTCGACCAACGGAACGACAGGGCCTTCTTCATCGTCACCCGAGACGACGGCACCGAGTTCTTCGTCGAAGTCGACGTGGGCGGCCCCGCGAGGGTCGCTTCTCCCGGATTTCGAGAGGAGCTCCGGGGCGAACTCGAACGTCTGGCTCTGGCGGGCGTGTCCAACACCACCCACGACGGGACATGGACGACGAAGGCCCGACTACAGGCGGCCGGCCGAAGCGTGGCGTCGCAAGCGAAGGTCTACTCGGGCATCTTCGACTGACGTCGGCCGAGCATCCCGTCGCCGGAATGAGGTGTCAGAGCGCTTCGTAGGCTTCCTTCGAGCCCTTCATCAGCCGGCCGTTTTCATCGTTCAGAAAATCCGATGTATCGAAGGCCCAGCCAGGGACGCCTCGTGCAGTCATCGGACGGGCGGCGAACAACGTCCGCTTCGACCCGTCCTCGATGGCTTCGGCGAGCCCGGGCATCTCCGATGGGTGCTCCCATCGGTTGAGCTCGTCCCCCACGTCGTCTGCTACGTCGTCTGCCTTCAGGAACTCGTAGGCCTCCTTCGCGGCAAGGAAGGTCGTGAGGCCCTCTTCGCGGCCCACTCGGCGTCGAGGCCTGATTCTTTGGCAAGCGATGCGGTATGATTCGCTTCTGGGAGCACTGATGTCTGAGCTCGTTCTCTGTGAGCGTTGTGCCACCCCGCTGGTTCGTGATGCCAGCTGCTGCCCCACCTGTTGTGCCCGCAAGAGAGCGGCCCAGGGT
>JAERSX010000718.1 GCA_016845285.1 Deltaproteobacteria bacterium
GTGCAGAGACACGTCTGCGCCCACCCGCTCCAACCCGGTGACGCCCGCCTGCATGTACGCGAGCGCGGCCTCGTACCGACCTCGCTGGTGCTCGGAGAGCGCTTGCTGAAGGTCGACCTCGGCGGCTCCCAGAGCAAACCCCAGCTCAGCAAAGAGCGCCCGGGCCTGATCGAACAACGGAGACGCCCGATCATGACGACCAGCCCGGCACCAGGCCGAGGCCAGCCGAACGAGCGCATCGGCTTCGATGCGTCGATCACCTGCAGTGCGCGCGAGGTGGATGGCCTGGTGTAAGAAGGAGACCGCCCCATCGGGATCGTCTCCCCGGAGCCCCAGCAGCCGGCCCAAGGAGAAGACCGCATGGGCCTGCATCTTCACGTTCCCGATCGCCTCTGCTAGGGCCTTCATCTCAGTGAGGTCCTGCCAGGCAGCCTTTGATCGCTCGGCGGCAACCTTCGCATTGCCGAGCGTGCCCAGCGCCAGCACCAACAACTCGGGGTCATCCAACGTCCGCACAATGGTCACCGTGGACTCCACGTGGCTGACCGCAGGCGCACCGTGCATCAGCTCGCCCTGCATGAGGGCGACCCGATGCGCCAGCTCCGGGGGAAGCTCATCTTGTGCGGCTCGTGCCAGCAGATCCTTCAGGACGCCCATGGGTCCGTTGAAGCGAAGATACTGCTGGGCCCGGATGACCAGCGCGACCGCCAGCTGCAGATCCACCGTATGAAACCGCTCCCACGCAGCCAACAGCTCCGGAATGTTGGGCTCGGGAAGCGTCAGGAGATGACGCGCATGGCGTTCCCAGGTGGAACGCTGCAGGTCGCTGCACTCGAGCTGTGTCCTGGCGAAGCCACGCACCATCTCGAACAGGCACAGACGGGTCGTCGATGCATGCGTGATCTGAATCAGGGACCACGACGCAAGCGATGCGAGCACGTCCACGGCCTGTGCTCCTTCGAGGCGGACCACCCCACGGGCATCCTCCAGGCAGAACTCCCCGACGAACACCGACAGCTGCATCAGACAGCTCTGCTCGACCTCGCTGAGCTGGTGCCAAGACCGCAGGAGCGTCGCCGCGAGGGTTCCTTGATGGGCCAAGGTCACGGTCTGCGCGATCTCAGAGAGCGAGGCCACACTGGCTCGGGCTGAAGCCAGCTCGATGGCCAGCGGCAATGAGTCGAGAGCGCTGACGATCTGGCCAGCCACCTCCACGTCCCGCTCGGTGAAGGTCACCCCCTCCCTGTGGGCTCGGACCCGATCCAGCAGCAAGGTCACAGCGTCTTGCTGGGCAAGCGGCTCGAGTCGATACACGGCCTCGTCCGCGCTTCCCAGTGCAACACGAGACGACACCAGCAGACCGAGCTGCGGCGCAGCACGCAGCCAGGCTCTCGTCACGGCGCGTACGGCGACCGCCACGCCCTCACAATTGTCGAGCAGGAGCAACACGGGCCCCCGCGCGGCCAGCGCACGGCCCACAGCAGCCGTGTCGGCATCCGGCAGCTTCAACATCAGGGTGTGGCAGACGACCTCGACGACATCGGACTCGGTGCGAGCAGCGGTCAGATCGCAGAACCACAGACCCGCGACCGCCACGCTCAGCCCTGCGACCTGACACATGGAGGTCTTGCCCACGCCCGCTGGCCCGGTGACCGTCACCATCCGGTGGCGACCGAGCAATTCGTGAACCTGAGCCACGTCAGCGTCACGTCCCACCAGCTGCGGCGCGTCCTCGAGGTTTCCATCCCGCTGCTCAGCCCCCGCCGCAGCTGGCACGACCAGCTGGTAGCCCCGCCCGTAGCGAGACTGTAGGAACCGAGCGTTCTTGGGGTCAGCTTCGATCTTGTGGCGCAGTCGGTAGATGGTCGTCGTCACCGTCCGCGTGCGCGTACCTGGACGATAGCCCCAGACCTTTCTGAGCAACTCTTCGTTCGACACCACACGATCTGCATTGGCCAACATGAACCGAAGCAGCGATGTCTCGATCCGCGTCAGCTTGAGCGTTCGGTCTCTCCGCTGCACCAGTCCCACATCGAGCTGGACCCGCGACGAACCGAGGACCACCTCTGCAGGAAGGGGCAGGTGGGAACGGATCGCCTCCACCAGCGAGTCGACGTCGATCCCGGATGCATCCAGGACCGGAGGCGCCCCGGCAACCTCGGCCAGCGATGAGAGAAGTCCAGCTCCTGAACGATCGACGACCACCACGCTGGGCCGCTCGCTTCGGATCGCAGCGCGGGCCGAGACCCTGTCCACCCATCGCACCTCGGCACCGAGCGCCCAGAGGCGGTGCTCCATCTCTCCGCGCTGGGGCCGTTCTACACCGGCCAAGAGTACGCTCGCTCTCATGCTCCAGAGTATGCCCCGTCGCCTCCGCATCCTGCAGTCAACCGGAGAACAGATCCATCAGGTATTCGCCTGCTTCGCCCCTCCACCCGCGTGTCAAGAGAGTGTCGTCCAAGGGGACGGGTCAGGCCGTGCAGCGCAACGCACGTTCTCCCCTCGAGTGCGGCAGCTTCATCCGACCCAGCCCACCATGACCACAACGGCGACGATGACGATGAGGCCACGAACACCACGCGTGAAGAGCTGGTCACGCCCCAGCCCAGCAACCAGATGGACCAAGATATTGACCACCGGCAAGAGCACCAGGGCTGCGTACGCGAACCGGATATCTCCCAAGTCGACGAGCACGATGGTCGTGGCGATTGCTCCGACGATAGACAGCCCACCGCTCATGGCGAGGAGTCCCTTTTGACCGAGCCAATTCGACCAATTGGCGAGCCCTGCCGCCGCATCGCCGGCACTGTCTCCGATGTCCTTCAGTGGCATGTTCGCGAGGAACAGCGCAACCGTGGCAAAGAGATAGGGCGGAAGGTCCTGAGGCGCTCCAGACAGTTGGTGCCCGATCACGATGGGCAGGTTGAAGTTGATCACCAGATAGATCGTCGCCGCCGGTGGTGAGCGCTTGAAGCGGACCGGGGGGATCGAGTAGAAGAAGCCCATCCCGAGGATGGTCCAGACCATCATCCGCTGCGGCCAGCTGGGATGCAGAAAGAATGGATAGAGGACGCCCAGAACGAACAAGATCCCGACGTATATCCACCCCTCCCGGAGGGTCACATCCCCTCGGGAGAGAGGTCTGTCCGGGCTGTTGACCCGATCCTCGTCGACGTCGGTGACCCCGTTGACCAGGTACACCCAATTCATGGTGATCGCACCCATCGCCAGCGCCGCGAGCGCGACCTCGAGGGACACCCCTCCCGAGCTGAGCACCGCTCCGAACAAGACCAGGATCCCGCCCATGGGAGCCCCTTCGATCCGCCCCATGCGGTTCAGGTGCCAGAATTTGGCCAACATGCCTACGCCTCCCACGATGCCGCAGCCCGCTCGAGCACGTCACCGAGCTCGTCCCAGCTCTCGAGCAGCTCCACGTCGACATGCCCACTCAGCACGGGGTCGTTCTTCATCACCTCGTAGACGGCTCGTTCGAGGGTGACGCAGTGGGTGAGCGCCCCCTTGACCATCCAGTTGTTCACGAACCGGGTGGTGGCGTTGGCGATGGCCACCAGGGGCTTGCGTCGAGCTGCGTACCAACCCGCCTCCATTGCGCAGTCGATCCCGAAGGCGTCGAGAAGCAGGAGGCCCGCCGACGATCGCTCCATCTCCTCGATGCACCGCTCATAGATGGCGCGCTCCAGCTCGCAGTGGGAGATGTCGGGAGTGAACTCCTGCGGCAGGACCAGGTTGAAGCGGCCCTCGGGCAAGGCCTCGCGGACCTTCAGGTTGAGGGGGGCGTTCGCAACGCTCGCCGACAGATAAATCACCGTTTCCATGGTAGCTCCAGCTGTTGAACCGTTCGCTTGATTCATGTTCAAACCTAATTGCTGAACACAAACCAATAGTCACAACAAGCTGACAGTGGTGCTGCCGCTCACCGGTGATGCCGCTCTACTCGAACACTCGCCTGACACACCATCACGGACGACCAACGAGGAGAAGGCCAGTCGCTACCGCTCAGAACTGATCTTCGAACTCATCGCGACGTCCCTCGATCATGTCCAGCATGTACTCCCGCTCGTCCTCCTGCTCGCTCTGGGAGTGGCTCGTCCGTGGATCGTCCTCCGCCAAGGACTCGATCTGGTCGAGCACCTCGTCGTAGTAGCCCTCGATGTCGATGCCATCGGCGAGGTCGAGGGTGTCTCCCACCGCTTCGCGGAAGCGCTCTCGGCAGTGGTCCGAGTCGATGCAGGCCTCTCCAAGCACCCCGCTGAGACCATGCTCCATCCAGTCGTCGGCGTGGGTGAAGGCCTCGTCCGCTCCGTGTGGCAGCCAGTGCAGGAGGCCCGAGCTGGGGTCGAGGTAGATGTGCGCGTCGTCGCCAGGGTCTGAGTAGGGGTAGCCGTCGATGTGGGCGGCGTAGGCACTCACTCCCCAGAAGCGGCGGAAGGCATTGAGATCCATGTGCTCCCCGGCCTCATCGAGGGCGTCGTCTGGATCGCTCTCTTCCATGGCCTTGGCCACCGCCTCGATGGCCGAGCGATCGTCCTCTCCCATCTCGTGCTCGAACTCTGAGATGTGCTCCTCTCGGAAGTCGCTGTCGGCCAGCTCCCACATGGAGCCCTCGGCGTCGTCGAACCAACGGGCGACCATGCGCTTGTGAACGCTCTCGATGTTGGCGTAGAGACCGTAGTCGTCGCCGTTGATCACGAGCTGCGCGTGGTTGCAGCGGGCAGCCGGAACGCCGGCCTCTCGGTAGAGCCGGTAGGCGACACGCTCGTGCATGCCGCTCGGGTCTTCGTTCATGGCGTTCAAGGTGACCTTCTTGAGCCCCTTGAAATTGCCTCCCTGCACGTACTCGTTGAAGTCCAGCTTGAGCGACGGCTTCTCATCGAGGGGCTGCCACGAGTTCTGGCCCTTCGTGCGCACGCCGATGGGACCGTACTCCTCTCCGTCCCACACAAAGGTCGCCGGGGCGTAGTCCAGTGGCTCATCCAGCAGCGCATCCCAGGACCCGTCGGGGATCAACAGCTCGATCTGAGGCACCACGTCGTCGTCGTAGAAGTCGGCACTGTCCCCGTCGATGAGGGGGCTCCTGTCGTCGTCGAATGACTCGTCGTCGAGCAGGTCGGCGTCGTCCCCTGAGCCACCATCGTCCCCAGAGCCACCGTCGTCCCCTGAGCCACCGTCGTCCCCTGAGCCACTTCCGTAACCAGAGCCACTGCCGTACCCAGAGCCGCCGTCGTCTCCAGTGCCCGTGGTC
>JAERSX010000719.1 GCA_016845285.1 Deltaproteobacteria bacterium
GGCTCGCGCCATGTCGACCGAGCACATCCTCGAGCTCACGGTGAACGACGAGCCTGTCAGGCGTCTCGTGCCCGCCCACCGCTCGCTCCTCGACTTCGTCAGAGAGGACCTCGGCCTCACCGGCAGCAAGCACGGCTGCGACGTGGGCGACTGCGGCGCGTGCACGGTCCAGGTCGACGGTGTGCCACGGCTGGCCTGCATCACCCTGGCCGCCACCTGCGCCGGCCGTCGCGTCCGCACCGTCGAGGGACTCGGAGAGAGCGGGCTGCTCCATCCCATCCAAGAGGCCCTGCATCGCCGCGTGGCCGCCCAGTGCGGCTACTGCACGCCCGGCATCGCCGTGGCCCTTGCAGCGCTGCTCGCCGAAGATCCGGAGCCCAGCAAGGACGCCATCCGGGAGGCCCTGGGCGCCAACCTCTGCCGGTGCACGGGCTACACCAAGATCCTGGCTGCTGCAGACGACGTGGTGGACGCCCACCGCCGGGCGCGCTCGGCCGCAGGGGGCAGCACCCCGTGACGGATCGACCGGACGGGTACCTGGGCCCCGCGAACACCCACAGCGGCGCACCCGCCGACGGCGGCGTGGTGGGTGGTGGAGGCGCCGGCAAGGTCGACGGGCTTCGGCGCGTCACCGGCCAGGCCCGCTTCGTCGACGACCTCGTGCTTCCGCGCATGGCCCACTGCAAGGTCTTGCGCTCCCCTCACCCGCACGCCCGCATCCTTCAGCTCGACGCCTCGGACGCCCTGGCCATGGACGGCGTGTTGGCGGTGCTCACCGGGGAAGACGTCCCCACCCGCTACGGCGCCATCCCCGTGGCCCAGGACGAGACCGCCCTCGCGCTCGAGGTGGTTCGCTATGTGGGTGAGCCCGTCGCATGCGTGTGTGCACTGAGCCGTGAGCTCGCAGCCGAGGCATGTCGGCGCATCCGGGTGGTCTACGAGCCGCTGGACGCCGTGCTGAGCATCGACGAGGCCCTCGACACCGACTCGCCGCCCATCCACGGCTGGAAGCGCAAGAAGAGCAATGTGCTGAGACGGGTGAGGCAGTCCTACGGCGACGTCGACGCAGCCTTCGACGAGGCCGACCTGGTGCTGGAGGAGACCTACCACTACCCGGGCAGCACCCACGTACCTCTGGAGACCCACGCCGCGCTGGCCGCCCCCACCGAAGACGGGCGCCTCACCATCTGGTCGAGCACGCAGAACCCCCACTACATGCACCGCACCCTGGCGAAGATCCTCGGCGAAGACACGTCGCGCATCCGACTGATCAAGCCCGACGTGGGCGCTGGCTACGGCGGCAAGTGCGACACCTTCGTCACCGATGTGTGCGCCGCTGTGTTGGCCCGACGCCTCGGTCGCCCCGTGAAGTTCGTCCTCGAGCGCGAGGAGGTCTTCTACGCCCACAGGGGTCGGCACCCCACGCGGATGTGGCTGAAGATCGGCATGAAGTCGGACGGCACCATCACCGCGGTGGACTTCAAGGCCTGGGCCAACGGGGGGGCCTACGCCAGCTATGGCGTGGTCACCGCCTACTACCTCGGCGTCTTCGGCACCCTCCCCTACCGACTCGACCACTACCGCTTCACCTCGTGGCGCGTCTACACCAACCTCCCGCCTTGCGGGCCCAAGCGCGGACACGGCGCCCTGCAGCCCCGCTTCGCGCTGGAGCTCCATCTAGACCGCATGTGGGCGGAGCTGGGTGTAGACCCCGTCGCCGCCAGGGTGACCCAGTGCGTGTCTCCCAACACCGAGACCATCAACGGGCTGCGGGTCACGAGCGTGGGCCTGCCGGCCTGTCTGCACGAGGTGACCCAGGCGAGCGCATACACGGCCCGACGCGGCCAGCTGCCCCCCGGACGGGGGGTGGGCCTCGCCGCCAGCGTCTACATGTGTGGCGCGCTCCACCCGGTCTACCAGAACGACATGCCGCACTCAGGGGTGCAGCTCCAGGTGGAGCGGAGCGGGCGGGTCACCATCTTCTCTGGCACCGCCGATGTCGGGCAGGGCAGCAACCACATGCTGGCGGTGCTGGTGGCGGAGCGTCTCGGCATCTCGCCTGCGCAGTGTGTGGTGATCGAGGCCGACAGCGACCTCTGCCCAGTCGACCTGGGTAGCTACAGCTCTCGGGTCACCTTCATGGCGGGCAACGCTGCTCTTCAAGCTGCCGATCGTGTCCGCGCCCGTCTCTTCGAGTCGGCGGCCACCCGCCTGGAGTGCCCGGTCGCCGAGCTCACCGCCTGCGACGGGGTCATCACGGGGCCCACAGGCTCTCTTCGCTTCGTCGAAGCGGTGGCCTTGGCCGAGGCCGCCACGGGCACGGTGGGGGCCACCGGATCCTACCGCCCGCCCAAGATCGGCAACCGCTTCCGCAGGCAGTCCGTCGGACCCTCACCCGCCTACTCCTTCACCGCCCAGGTGGCCGAGGTCAGCGTGGACGAAGAGACGGGGGAGATCGCCGTGCACCAGGTGTGGTGTGCCCACGACCTGGGCCGGGTGCTCCACCGCGAGATCGCAGAGGGGCAGGTCGAGGGCTGCGTGTACATGGGCGTGGGCGAGGCCATGAGCGAGGAGCAGAGCTACGACGAGCGCGGCGTCATGCGCGCCCCCAGCCTGCTGGAGTACCGCATCCCCACCGTCTTCGACACGCCGGAGATCACGGCCCTGTTGGTGGAGAGCCACGACCCGGAGGGCCCCTTTGGCGCCAAGGAAGTGGGCGAGGGTCCGCAGCTCTCGACGGTGCCCGCCATCGCCGCCGCGATCCACGACGCCTGTGGCATCTGGATGACGGAGCCTCCCTTCACGCCCGACAAGGTCTTGCGGGCGCTGAAGAGGCGAGACCGTGCGCTGCGTCGGAAGGGGCAGGCCTGATGCTTCCCCTCCCCCCCTTCGCCCTGGAGAGCCCCGACCAGCTGGATGATCTGCTGGCCTTGGCCGCGGCTCCCGGCTCCCGGCTGCTCGCCGGCGGGACCGATCTGGTCCCGAGCCTCAAGCACCGCCTCTTCGAACCCCGCACCCTGGTCGCACTCGCTGGAGTGGGCGAGCTGCACGGTGTCGTCGAGTCGGACGGCTGGCTCGGCATCGGCGCGGGCGAGACCTTGCGGTCGGTGCGGCGCCACCCCGTCGTGCGGGAACAGCTGCCGGCCCTGGCCCAGGCCTGCGGCACCGTGGCCACGTCCACCATCCAGGCCATGGCCACCCTGGGTGGCAACCTCATGCTCGACACGCGCTGCGCCTTCTACAACCAGCCACAGGGGTGGCGCGACAGCATCGGGGGCTGCCTCAAGGCGGCTGGCTCGGTCTGCCACGTGGCTCGCACCGGGACCGGCTGCTACGCAGCTCATTCTGCAGACACGGTGCCGGTGCTCTGGCTCATGGGCGCCGAGGTGGAGCTGGCGAGTGCGACGTCTCGCCGTCGTGTTCCCGTCCAGGACCTCTACGATGGCCTGGACGGCCGGCGCTGGCTGCGTACCGAGCCTGGCGAGGTGGTCCTCCGCGTGTGGGTGCCCCTCCGGTCCGAGGCCATCGCCTACAGAAAGGTCCGGCGGCGCGGAGCCATCGACTACGGCGCCCTGCTCGTGGGGGTTCGCCGCGAGGGCCTCGGTGCCGTCGCGGTCATCGGAGCCGTGGGGCCCGCCCCCATGGAGGTGCGCGTCCCGGCCGCCGCCGAGCTGCCCGATCGGGCCTGGGAGGCGGTCAAGCCCCTGAACACCCACGTGGTCGCCACGAGCTGGCGCCGCCACATGGTGCGTGTCAGCGTGAGGCGTGCGCTGGAGAGCCTCTCATGAGTGAGGCTCCAGAAGGGGTCGACCTCCCCGTCGCCCGCACCAGCCCGGCCGACCTCGCGCGTTGGCTCTTCTGGGTCCCCTTCCGTGGCGCCCTCGATCCGGCTCGCCCGGCCCCCATCCGCCACCTCCACGCGGCCTGGCGCGCTCAGTACCTCGCAGCCGGAACCGGTCGTGCCCTGATGGCCGACGAGTACCAGCGCTGCTTCGGAGACGCCTACGATTCCGTGGACTACCGGCTCATGGTGGCGAGCGCCTACC
>JAERSX010000720.1 GCA_016845285.1 Deltaproteobacteria bacterium
CATCGTGGCCCTACAGGCGGCCCTCATCGCAGCCGGTGTGGAGCCCGTGAGCCCCAAACCGCCATCAACGTCCAAGGACGGCCTCGACGAGGTCACCGGGATCGGGGTGGCTCGGGAGCGTCGACGGTGGCGCTGGCAGCCGCGCTCGCGTCCGCCCGAACCCATTCGAGTCGATCCCATCCTCGACCAGGCCACCCAGATCGTCGATCGCGGCGAGCTGGACGCCCTGCTCTTGGGTGTGAGCGGGGCAGCTGATGCCGATGCTCACGATCCCGTCCTCGACGAGCCGACCACGCTGATGAGCTGGGCCGAGCCCGACGAAGAGACCATGATCGTGGACCGTGGAGCCCTCGACGCTGCCTTGGCGCGCTTCCGACAGGACGTCTCTTCGGCCACGGTGGCCACCGAGCCACCGACGACCGATGCCCCGGTGCGCGGCACCCTGCTGCCGCCGAAGTCGTCGGATGCGCCCTTCCCCTTCGCGCTCGACCAGTCACAGGCCGCGAAGCTCACCCACCGTCGCCAGACGCCAGAGGGGCTGCCCGAGCTGGTCACGGTGGGCCTCGATCAGGTCGATTCGACCTCCGAGGCGCAGCAGGCTGTGCTGGACGTCGTCGATGGACCCTTCCCAATGGGCCGCTCTCGGGCGGAGCGAAGGGCGTGGATGCGGACCCGTCTGAGCGCCTGAGGCCCTCGGGTCACTCACGGGCACCATCGGCCGAAAGCTGCGCTATCCTCCGGGCTTCCTGAGACCTCAGCGAGACCCAATGCGCCGCACCTACTCCACCCCTGTCATGTCTGGGGTGCTGACGCTGTTGCCGCTGCTCCTGGCCTGCCAGGACAGTTCGCTCGGTGTGTACAACACCCCCCCCTCTGTCAGCATCACCAGCCCTGCTGGCGGTGAGGCCTACGGTGCAGGCGAGCTCATCGAGTTCGTGGGGATCGCCAAGGACAGTCAAGACGACGGCGATCTCCTCGAGATCACCTGGTCGAGTGACATCAATGGCCCCTTCGGGGAAGAACCGCCCGACGTCGATGGAGACGTCTTCGTGGCCACCGCAGGGCTGAGCTCCGGCACCCACGCCATCACCCTCACCGCCGTCGACACGAGCGGCGAGTCCGCATCGGAGACGGTGAGCATCGAGGTGGGCCAGGGGACGAGCTCGGAGGGAGCGCCCACCGTCACCATCATCGGGCCCTCGGAGGGTGAGGAGCTCGTGTCGAGCGAGGGCATCGCGGTGGTGGCCTCGATGACCGACGACGAGACCCCTTGGGAAGACCTGCAGGGAACCATCATCTCCAGCCGTGACGGTGAGATCTGGTTCGGCAACCCCGAGACCAACGGGGCCGTGAGTGTCACCGAGATCGAGCTCTCGGAAGGAGCCCACGTGCTCCGGCTGACCGCCGAGGATGGCGATGGCCTCACGTCCTACGACGAGGTGAACGTCACCGTGCTCGCCGACGGTCGCCCGCAGGCCAACATCGTCGCACCCGCCAGCGGTCTGTACTTCTCCACCGATGTCATCACCCTCGAGGGCGAGGTCAGCGACACGGAGACCGACACCGAGCTGCTCGTGGTGAGCTGGTCCAGCGACGTGGCAGGCACGCTGACCACCGGTGCTCCCGACAGCTCCGGCTACACCGCCTACGGCGCGAGCCTCGATGCAGGGACCCACGTCGTCTGGCTGACCGCACTGGACGAAGACGGCCAGGAGGGGACCGACTCGGTGACCATCGACGTGGTTCACCCCGACGACTACGACGCCGACGGGGATGGCTACACGCCCAACGACGGCGACTGTGACGACGACGACGCCACCGTGAACCCTGGTGAACCCGAGGTCTGCGACAGCGTGGACAACAACTGCGACGGGTACGTCAACGAGGACTGGTGGGACGCCTACGAGCAGAACGAGGACTCGAGCACGGCCTACGACCTCGGCGAGGTGGACGACAGTCTGTGGAGCGGGGACGAGGTCGAGCTGAGCGGTCTGACGGTGCACGAGGAGCTCGATGACGACTGGCTCCAGTGGTACGCCGACGACGACTACTACGACAACGTCTCCATCCGGGTGACCATCACGGGCCTGCCCGCGAGCGGCAACTACGTGGGCGAGCTGCTCATGAAGGACGGCAGCTCCTGGGATGTGCAGGACAGCGACTCCGGGTCGGGCAAGTTCGTCCTCACCTACGAGGGCGACCTCTTCGACGACGACGAGGACGACTTCGCCGTGCGGGTCTACGCCTCGAGCTGGCCCGCCAACAGCTGCTCGACCACCTACGACATCCTCATCGAGTCCTAGGCTCCATGTCTGCGCTGTTGCTGGGCCCGGACGGGCCGAGAGTCGGGGTCGCTGAGGGCAGCGAGCGCCCGGGCGAGGCGACCATCGCGCTGCGGCTGGGTGGTGTGTGTGCCACCGATCTCGAGCTCTGCAAGGGGTACATGGGGTTCACGGGTGTGCTCGGTCACGAGTTCGTGGGTGAGGTCGTCGACCACCCCGAGTCGGCTTGGATCGGCCGGCGTGTCGTGGGCGACATCAACGCCAGCTGCGGTGAGTGCCCCACCTGCCTGGCGGGTCGTCCCACCCACTGTCCCTCGCGCACGGTGCTCGGGATCCTGGGGCGTGACGGTGCCTTCCAGCACCACTTTCAGCTCCCAGCGGGCAACCTCCACGTGGTTCCGGCCGGTGTCTCCGACGAAGCGGCGGTCTTCGTGGAGCCCCTGGCCGCGGCCCTCGAGATCCTCGACCAGGTCCACGTGCGGCCCACGGATCGTGTGGTGGTGTTGGGGCTCGGCCGTCTGGGCCAGCTCTGTGCGCGGGTCTTGGCGCTGACCGGGGCGCAGGTGTCGGGCGTCGGTCGGGGAGGACGCGGTGTCGACCGTCTCCCCCACGGCATCTCCGGGGTCTCTCTGGAGCAGGCCGACGCGCTCGCTGGCGCCGATCTCGTGGTCGACTGCACGGGCCACAAGGACGGGCTGGCCCTGGCGACGCGCCTCTTGCGGCCCCGCGGCACCCTGGTCCTCAAGACCACGGTCCACGACACGGGAGCGGTTCCCGTCACCCCCTGGGTGATCGACGAGCTCCGGATCGTGGGCAGCCGCTGTGGGCCCTTCGCCCCGGCGCTTCGCCTCCTCGCGTCTGGTCTCGTAGATCCCACGCCGCTCATCGATGGGGAGCGCTCGCTCTCCGACGGTGTTGCAGCCCTCGAAGAGGCCGCTCGGACCGGGGTGATCAAGGTGGTGCTCCGGCCCTGAGGGGCAGACTCGGCCCGCCCATGGTCAGGACGTCAGAAGCCCTGTGTGAAGCGGACGTAGATCTCAGGCATGGCGTCGGCCACGAGGGGGGCTGGCTCCCACCAGATGGGATGGCCGGCGGCCACGGCGATGAGGGAGGGGCGGGCACCCAGCACATCGCCGACGATGCCGATGCCAGCGGTCCAACCAGCTGCGCGCGCCGGCCCGTCCGCGGTGAGCACCTCGCCGGCCTCTGCTCCGAGGGTGAGCTGCAGGTCCGAGCCCCAGGCGAGCGGGACGGGCACGCTGGCGTGGCGGATGGCCTCGATACGGAGCTCGGTCTTGCCCAGCAGCTTGCGGGTACCCACTGCGGAGTTGGCTGGCAGGCCCTGGATGTTGCTGCTGCCGCCGAGGCCCAACAGGCGGTGCTCCAGCTCACCGGTGGCAAGCCCGCCGCTCAGCTTGGTGGCCCAGACGGCCCGCCCGCCGATGGGGACGAGGCCGACGGCACGCAAGCCCACCGATGACCACTGCTGGGTGCTCCCAGGCACGGCACCGGCTGCGCCTGACAGGCTCAAGCGGTGACCGCGTCGAGGGAACTCGGGGTCGACACGGGTGTCCCAGGAGCCGCCCACCGAGCCGCCGACGGCCATGGTGCCAGGGTCGGTGGGGCGGAAGGCGGGATCGAGCACCGCTGCCTCGATGCCGGCCCACAGACGCAGGGGACGGCTGCGGCGGTCTTGTAGTGGCCCCAGGTAGTGCACGGCGCCCACCTCGGTGCTGACGAGGTTGCGGGGAGACGTGGCGGCTGCGAGGTCGTAGCGCCAGCGGGTGTTGTACTGGCGTCGCAGGGACACTGCAGCGAAGGCGCTGATCCGCCCGGTGCGCAGGGTCAGCTCGTAGGGGAAGAAGGCGGCGACGGCGGTCCAGCGATGGGGCCAGCGGTCGTTGGCACGTGGCTGGGGTGGGAGGTGGTGATCCGGGTCGAGCTGCACGTGGGGGGGCCGCTCCGCCAGCACCGTCTCCCAGGACGTGTCTTCGGGGGCCGGAAACCAGACCTCTCGGGTGGAACCCAGCACGAGCTCGACTGGCACCGCGGCTGCCACGGCGCCGGGGGGGAGGGGACGCTGGACCCGCACGGCCCAGCCCGCGTCGGTCTGCTCGACGGACACGATGTGATCGAGATCCATGACCCGTTCTCGCCAGTCGAGGACCTGCGCTGGGGGCACTCCCTGGGCGGTCAGCGCTGCGTCGAGGGGCTGGTCCTGGAGCATGCGCTCGGCGACCTGTCGCGCGGTTCCCTTGCCGAAGCGCAGATCCACCCAGCGGGCGACGGCGCGTGGCGGAGTCTGCTCGGACACCACCTCCGCTGCGTCGTCGTGCACCGTGTCGCCGGGCCAGGTCTCGCCGAAGGTGTCAGCGTAGAAGGGCAGGCGGCCGTCGTAGAGCAGCGAGTCCACCTGTGGGATCCAGGCGAACCAGCCCAGGAGCTCCCGCACGTCGAGCTCGTCCTCGCCGCTCGTGCGTGGATCGGTGAGCGCGGCGGCGGCGAAGCCCCGCTCCCAGGGATCGGTCAAGGGGAGCCCCGTCTCCACGAGCCCCTGGCGTACCGCCTGGAGATGGGCCTTCCACAGGCCACCCGTCAGGCGTGTGGCCCGATCACTGAGGAAGAGGACGCCGTGTCCGGCCCGCGCCAGACGTCGCCGGAGGGGAGTCTCGACGACCACGACATTGGGGGCGCCGGGGCCGGGCCAGGTGGTCTCGAGGGTGGCCGCCAGGCGCTCGGTGCGCCGCTCGCGCGGTGGTCCCTGGTCCACCATCACCAGCTCTCCCGCTGGGAGGGGCACACGGGTGACCCGCGCCTTGGGCAGCACGGCCAAGGACAGACGCTCAGCCTCGCCAGTCCACGACAGCTCACCGCGTCCCACGGTGCCGTTCAGGACGCCCGTGACACCGGGAGGCAGGATCAGCCGGACATCCCAGTGCACGACCTCCAGGCTGGTCCCCCGAACAGGGTGGGGGTGCCACAGGCCGTTGGCGAAGAGCCCCCGGCCCGGGACCAACCCGGCGGCGCCGGCCCGGCGCGGCAAGATGGCGTAGAACGGGCTGCGGCTATCTGAAGGCCGGTCGAGGTGGACCCAGCCGGTCTCGACATCGCCCGGGAATGTTCGGCGGAGATCCTGGTCATCGGCAGGGATGGGGAGCTGCGAGAGCAGGTCCACGAGGCGGAGCCCGTCGCCGTCCGTGACCACCACTTCGCCGTGGATGACCTGCAGCGAGGCGTCGACGGTGGCGTCGAGATGGATGGTCGCTGCTCGGGCCGTGCCCATGAGCAGCCAGCATAGACAGAGGCAGCTCAGGGCCCCCCGCAGGGCCTCAGAAGACGTAGCCGACCCCGGTGGACAGGCTCGGGATGAGTCCGACAGCGTAGCTGCCCGCGATGAGCACCTGGACGTCTCCGCTCAAGATGCGGACGCCCGCATGGATCTCTACGGGGGTGAAGCCCGGGGTGGCCTGCCCGTTGGCGGACTTCTCCGGGAAGCTGCTCACACGCGCCACGCCCAGGCTCTCCTGATCGGCGGCGCTGATGTTGGGAGAGGCGTTGATTCGCAGCACGCCTGCGCCGGCGTAGGGCGAGATCTGGGCCTCGTTGATGCCTGCCTTGGTTCCGAAGGGAATCGTGTACCCGACGGTTCCCGACAGGTCCATCACGCCCACCTGCAGCTCTGGATTGCCCAGGTAGCTGGCGTAGCCGACCTGCACGCTGAGGTCGGGGTAGGAGCGGTAGCCCTCGATGACGCCCCAGCGCCCGTAGGCACCGAGGGTGCTCTGGCGGCTGAAGCTGATGTACCCGGCGTTGACCCCAGCCTCCAGGGACAAGGGCAGACCCTTTCGCATGGAGATGCCGGGGACCCACATCACGCCGGTGGGGTCGCCCTCTTCGTGGACCCGCTCCCAGGGCGACGGTGCTGCGTTGCTGTCGCTGTCGTGGCGGATGAAGCCCACGTTGTTGGTCAGTGCCAGGTCGAAGCCGGCCACACCCAAGGTCTCGGCGGGGGACAGGTGCTTGTTGGCGATGGTGGCTGCCAGCTCGCGCACCACGGTCTGGTAGGCGACCCTGGTGGTGCTGGTGTTGGTCACCTCTTGGCCGTTCCACTCGCCCAGACGCAGCACGCTCACGTCGTCGGGAAAGGCTGCATGGGCGGTCGTCGGCAAGAAGCCGGAGACCAAGGCCAGCGAGGCGATCATCCGGAAGGGAATGGCCAGAGACATACTGCGGAACATCGAGGTCCTCGGGAGGCAGAGCGTACCTTCCCCACGCGCCGTGCTCAACCGCCGATGCGGGTCATGACGCCTTCGAAGGGCACCCCGCCGTCCACTTGGCAGTCATGGCCCTCGGGCTTGCCGAGGACCATCGCCCGGATCGCGCGGGCGAGCCGGGCTTCGGAGGCACCCTCGCGGAGCAGGTCCCGCAGGGAGGGGGTGTCCTCGTGAGCCAGACAGGTGCGGAGGTGACCGTCTGCGCCCAGGCGCAGGCGGTTGCAGGTGGCGCAGAAGTGTTCGGAGAGGGGAGAGATGAAGCCGACGGTGAGGCCGGTCTCGGCGACGGTCCAGGTGCGCGAGGGGCCGGCACCGGTCTTCTCTTCGGCGCGCTGGGCCACCAGGCCGACACGGGTAGCCAGTCGTCGGCGCAGCTCGGCTGAAGACACGCTCTTGTGCCAGCGAGCCTGGAAGGGCATGTACTCGATGAAGCGCAGGGCGGTCGATTCGGGCCAGCGGCCGAAGAAGTCCACCAGGTCGAAGAGCTCGTCTTCGTTCTGGCCGGTCAGGAGCACCGCGTTGATCTTGATGGGCGTGAGGCCGGCCTCGCGTGCTGCCTCGATGCCAGTGAGCACCCGGGCAAGATCGCCGCCACGAGTGAGCTTCCTGAAGCGATCGGCGCGCAGGGAGTCCAGCGAGATGTTGACGCGACTGAGCCCGGCCTCGGCCAGGGGACCCGCCAGGCGTTGGAGGGTGTGCGCGTTGGTGGTCATGGCCACGTCGCGGATCCCGGGCGTGGCGGCGATGACCCGCACGAGCGAGGCGATGTCGCTGCGGATGGTGGGCTCTCCGCCTGTCAGCCGCACCCGTTCGATGCCCATGCTGGCGAAGACCTGGACGAGGGTGCCGATCTCTTCGAAGCTCAGGAGCTCTTCCCGGGGCTTCCAGGACATGCCCTCGGCAGGCAGGCAGTAGACGCAGCGGTAATTGCAGCGATCCGTGACGCTTACGCGCAGGTAGGTGTGCTCACGTCCGAATGCGTCGACGAGGGGGCCGGTCATGGAGAGGGGCTATCCCCCCAGCTGTTCGAGGAGAGCGCGGCCGACGTTCGCGAAGGCCTCGCTGGGCACGCCCTCGTCGAGAGCGACGGGACGCCCGGCATCGCCCCCGGCCCGGATGGAAGGGTCGAGGGGCACGCTGGCCAGCAGGGGCACGGCGTACTCCTGGGCCGTGCGGGCGCCACCGCCCTCCCCGAAGGGGTGCATCCGGCTGCCGTCCGGCAGATCCAGCCAGGCCATGTTCTCGACGATGCCGAGGACGGGAACGTCGAGCTTGCGGAACATCTCGATGGCGCGCACGGCATCGAGCACCGCGACGTCCTGGGGAGTGGTCACCACGAGGGCGCCGGTGATGGGCACGGCTTGGATCAGGGTGAGCTGTGCATCGCCCGTGCCCGGCGGCAGATCGATGAGCAGGACGTCGAGCTCTCCCCAGGCAACCTGGTGGAGGAACTGGTTGACCACCCCCATCACCATGGGTCCACGCCAGATCACCGGAGTCTTGTCGTCGACGAGAAAGCCGATGGACATGCACGGGATGCCATACGAAGACAGCGGCAGGATCTGCTTGTCGTCGTTGGCGAAGGGCTTGCCCCGCACATTCATCATCAGGGGCACGCTGGGGCCGTAGATGTCGGCGTCCATGATGCCCACCCGCCAGCCTGCCCGGCTCAGGGCCACGGCCAGGTTGGTGGTCACTGTCGACTTGCCCACACCACCCTTGC
>JAERSX010000721.1 GCA_016845285.1 Deltaproteobacteria bacterium
GTACATGACCTTGTCGTCGATAGTCGTCAATGAGACCGGCGCCCCGCTGCAGGTGCGTGCCCACACGATCAAACAGGTGGAGTCGACGGGCACTACCTACATGAGCTTCGACGACGTCGACCGGAGTGGATGCTCGGTGGGGCCGGTGCTGTTCTTCGCCGCGACCTCGAGCAGCGCAGGCTGCCACAGTTCGGCCTACTCCACCGATCCGCTGGCGAGCTTCGATCTCGTCGCTTCGACGATGGACATCGACGTACAGATCAGCCTCTGCGCGAAAGATCTCTGCAACGGCAGTTGTCTGGGCGAGTGCAACAACGAGAACTACTTCGTCAAGTGCGTCTGCTACACCGAAGGCGGGGGCCAGAATGGGCACTTTGCGAACGGCTGCAGAGATCTCTCGGGCTCATTTACCAGCGGAAGCAGCAGCGACTCGATCATCACCTTGTTCGAGTAGCTCCTCAGACTGGCCTGCAGCGCCGCGGCGAAGACGTCTCCCTGAGCTCGTCAGGCGCGAAGGGCTGGCCACTGGGTCAGGCAGGTCTCACCGCACCTCGAAGAACAGCACCTGACCCAGGTCACGGTGGACCCAGCGGATAGGCGGAATTCTCGGTTTCGACCCAGTCCATCTCGGCCGCAGACCCCGGCTGTGAGCGGGCCCGGTGCGGTGAAGCAGCCGAGGCCACGCTACACAGCAAGCGGCCGGCCCTTCTGAGTGGCGTGGAGGCCGTCCTCCCTCGAGCCGGCACTTCGCGACCAGGCCCCTCGCGATGTAGCGACCGGCTCGCTTCAGCCCTTCACGGTTGTGGAAACCAATCGCCACTCCAGCGTGCAGGGGCCACCAGGTTGAAGGCAGAGCGCACCGCATGGGGTGAGCGCTATGGGCTCAGTCGCAGTCGCCGTCGTTGCCGTACACGAAAGTTGAGTTGCCTACGTTGATGGAGTCGGCGAACTCTTCCGCGCGTTCTTCGCAGAGCGAAGCATTGGACTCGATGAAGAGACTACTGCCCACCGAATTCAGCCTTGAGAATCCACTCAAGCTGCTGATCGACTTGTTTTCATTGATCGCAAGGGTACCGCCCACCGACTCAAGGCTCGAAAATCCTTCCACTGCTTTCAGGGAATCGTTGAGTGAAATCTCGAGTCCATCATCGACGGACTCCAGACCCGATAGTCCTTCAAGGCTGATCAGCTCGTCGTTGTCCCTGATCTCCAGACTGCCGTTTATCGAAGCGAGGTTCATGAGATCGTCCACCTTGGCGATCGTTGAGTTGTTCTCGATCAACAGCCCACCACCCAAGCTGGTGAGGCTCGGCAAACGAAAGCTGGCAAGCACTGGGTTGTCGTAGAGCTGTACACCAGCGCTTACGGTAGAGAGGCTCGAAAGGCCAAGATGCGTCATTGCATTGTTCGATGAGATCGAAAGCTCTTCACCGATGGTTGTCAGGCTTACCAGGTTCAGGCTGGTCATTGTCGTGTTGTTGTTGACTACAAGGCCCTGACCAACGGACGTCAGCTTCACAAGGTCAAGATCTATGATGGCCGCATTGTCATAGACTTCGACCTTTCCCCCGATGGTGCTGAGGGCCGAGAGCCCTGCCAGGCTGCCAAGTGAGTCATTTCCATAGATGACCACGTCTTCTCCCACTGAGGAGAGACTGGAGAGCTCGGCACTGCTCAGGCTGTCGTTGTAGGCGATACGCAACTCCTCGCCCACTGTCATGACTCCGTCCAGTCCTTGCAGGTCTGTGAGCATGTCGTTGTCTACGATTGAGATTCGACCCTGCACGTTGGTGAGGTTGGAGAGCCCGTCCACACTGCTCAAGCTGGCGTTGTACCCGATGTGAAGAACGGTATTCAGCGATGTGACGCCTGAGAGGCCGTCAATACCGGTGAGGCTGGGGTTTCTATGAACTTGGAGGGAGTCTATATTGGTGAGCTTGTGAAGGGCACCAAGCGTCTCGAGCGCGTCGTTTTCCGAAATGGACAGAAACTCGACGCTCTCGAGGCTCGACAGGCCGGCCACACTGCTCAGCACTTCGTTTTCACTGATTGACAGGTACCCGTCTACGGATGTCAGGTTCGACAGGCCTTGTAGGCTCTGCAGTGAACCATTGCGCTCGATGTTCAGACCCGTCCCCACCGAGGTCAGGCACGGGAGATCGATGTCCTCGATCCAGTCCTGGCCAGCGATGTTCAGTTGGCCTGTGATGCTCTCACATTCGATGACAGCTTCCAGATCAACTTCATTTTCAATGTCGTAGTCACCCGAACAAACCTCAGCTTCATCGCAAGGATCAATTTCAACACCGGTATCAGCTTCGCCACCCGTGTCGTCTTCCTCGTCCAGATCAAGCCCTTCGTTTGCGACACATTCCCCGTCTTCTTCGTGAGTGCCTTCTCCGCAGTTGGGATCGTCGTGCTTCTCGGCGCACGCAGGCGCCATCACCAGCGCCAACATCCACAACCACCTCATCACCATCCTCCTGGGCCGACCGGCACTCTACCAGATTCGCTCACCACCATCCGGCACCTCACAGGGGCCTCGTTGCACGGGTCCGAACAAGGCCGAGTCGGTCTGCTGGGCGGCTCTCTCCGAGGCTCAGCTGCAAACTGCCTGCGATGTCGGCACTCCGAGCTCGGTCATTCGATTGAGGATGTTCACGCCGATCATCGCCTCCCTCTGCTGCCCTTCTTCGGACCGTGAGCGCCACGGGCGCCGAGGATCTGTTTGCGTCGAGACATCCTGTTCTCGGCTCGGGCTTCTTGGTGGGCGTCGGACTCCGTGCGACACCGACCCGGCGACCGCCCGGGTGTCGTGGGCACCCTCCGCCGGTAGGACGCCACCGGCTCACCCAGCCTGCCGAGTATCTCCCAGTCGACGCTGCGACTCCTCGTATGCGGCCCAGCTCCACACCCCACACCTGGTCTTGTACTTCGGCGTCACCTTGCTCTTCGTGCGTGCGGCCATCTTCGTCGTGTCCGGAGGCCTTGCCTCGGAGGGTGCCGTGCCCCACCCTCCAGACGGGGCTGGTGCCGGGACAGGTCTGGGACAGGTCTGGGACACGTGCACCTCACCCTGAGCGATATGTCCTGGGTGTCACCACGACGGCACACCTGCCGCCCAACACTCGCCTGTCTACCGGCAGTCTGTACCGTTTCTCACACAACCTGGCCCATGAGAGGACGAGATGCGCATGCTCTCCATTGTTCCCCTGTCTGTACTCACCGTAGCCACGCTCGGATGTCGAACCGAGGCCACCTCGGTCTCCAACGACACATCGAACGATGACCGCAGCCGGCCCATGCTGGACGACAGCCTGAGCGAAGACGAGACCGAGTCTTACTCCTCGATGCCGGCGGATGGCTACATGACGGTCACGGTCGGGTCGGTGACCTACCATGCAGAGATCTACGGAGACATGGTCGTCGCGGAGGGAGACATCCTCCTTGGAACAGTCGAGTCGCTGTCAGTCGATGCATCCGGCGAGCCGCTCCCGCCCAGCGCAGCGCGTGAGCTCGAGTCCTTCCGGTGGCCTGACGCCACCGTTCCCTACGTCATCGAGGACAACGTCACGCCCGACGTCGAGCTGCTGATCAAAGAGGCCATTGCAGAGTGGGAGGACAACACACTCATCGACCTCGTCGAGCGCACTGACGAGGTCGACTACGTCGTCTTCGACTCCGGAGACGTCGACACCGACGAGTGCTCTGACAAGAAAGACAACGATGGAGATGGACTCATCGACGATCAGGACGGCAGTTGCCTCAGAGGCTACCGTTCAGAAGCCAAATCTTGCACGTCGAGTGTCGGCCGGATGGAGGAGGAGCAGACCATTGTGACCAAGGGGTGCTCGGCCGGAACTCTGGTGCACGAGATCGGCCATGCTGTCGGCCTTCACCACGAGCACAACCGCGAGGATCGTGACCAGTGGGTGGAGATCCACGAAGACAACATCAAGGAAGGCAAGGACATCTACTACCAGACATACACCGAGCGAGGCAGGGACGGCATCGACATCGGCCCGTTCGACTTCAGCTCGATCATGCTGTACTCCGAGAAAACCTGGGCCATCGACAAAGACGAAAATGGTTCGATCGATAGGGATGAGTACTCGATGACCCCGGTCGATACCGAGCAGTTCGATGATCTGGTTTTGCTGATGGGGAGCCGGTCTGGCCTGTCTGAGGGAGACATCTACGGAGTTCACCGCATGTACACCGATGGCTGGTACCTCTCCAGCGGTGCCTATATTTTCTGGGATCTGATCCACATCGGGTCTGACCAGCTCAGCCAGACACTCGTTGGTGACTTCGACGGCGACGGCTCTGACGACACCCTCACCGCAGACGGCAGCACCTGGACGATTCGCTACCTCAGCGACGACACCTCTGAGGTGATCAACTATTCCTTTGCCGCTGACGACCTGCTCGTGGGTGACTTCGACGGCGACGGCACCGACGAGGTGTTCTTGAGCTGGTTCTCGGCCTGGTACTACTACGACATCGTGGACGGCACCTGGAACGCCCTCACCAACCCGGACATCGACGCTGACGAGCTGCGTCCGGGCGACTTCGACGGCGACGGGGTGACCGACATACTGCACTGCGACGGGAGCACCTGGACTGTGTACTGGGACGGTGTGGATGACGACACGTCCCTCTCCTTCCCGCTGACCACCGACGATGTCCTCATTGGCGACTTCGACGGCGACGGCAGCGACGACATCTTCTTCACCTGGTATGGCCACTGGTTCGCCCGAGACGTCGTCGACGAGCGCTGGAGCTGGCTGTCGACCAGCGACATCGACATCAGCGAGCTGCTGGTCGCAGACGTTGCCTCTGCCAGCGGCGATGAGATCATCCACCTCGACGGCAGCAGCCTGCACTACTGGTTGGCGGAGACGGATGAGCTGACCGAGGCCTGGGCGACAGAAGTTACCGCAGACACGGTGATGGTCGGTGACTTCGACGGTCAGGGGCGCGACGATCTGCTGAGCGTTCTTCCCCAGCTCGTTGAACAAAACTAGTTCAGACCGCCTCGAGCGCAGAGAACATTCCCAATCCGATGCGGAGACCCACTGGGGCTCGAGGCCGGGCCGAGTCGCTGCACCTATGCCAACAACGTTCGCCTCGAACGCCGTCGCCGCGCCCACCTCGCTCCCCGGACACACCCTTCCACGCCTGTCGCTCCGCACCGAACTTCAGGGCAGGACCGGCTCCTTCGGTGCACTCGGCGTCCCTCGCCAGGATCGCTACAGCGCTACAGCACCTCTTTGACGGGCTCTTGTCGTTGATTCCAGCTCCCTCTCCAGCCACCCATCAACCTCGGGGTGTCGACCAACCGGGCAGCGTGGCCACGCGCTCGGCCAAGGAGCCAGACCGCACTCCATCCTGTGTTCACGGCGCGAACCAGCGATAGGGGGGGTCGTGTCCAGAGACTCTTCCAACGACCCCTCCAGAGACTCAGCCAGTGACGGCCCGCTCGTCGTCCGGATCATCGTCGAGATCGTCACCTACACCGTCTACTTCGGCTGGCTCTCGCTGCTCGCGGCAGGGGCGCTCTACCTGGACATCCCACCGCTTCCAGCCATCGAGGACGCCGTCGCCGTCCCCTGGCAGGGCACGGCCGCTGCCATCGCCTCCGGTGCCCTCATTCTTGCCGCCCTGCGCCTCGTCTACGACGCGATCCGGAAGCGGGTGTCCAGGAGCCCCCAGCCCGAGCTGGACGATGCCCCCAGGCCCGAGCCGGACGATGCCCCCAGGCCCGAGCCAAGGAAGCCGATCCCGTCGGCCAAGACAGCAAAGAAGCGCAAGAAGAAGAAGGGGCGCAGGTCTCGCAAGCGCTGAGGGCACTGGTCTCGACTGCGAGGCCTCGTCTCCCCCCACACGGGCGGGCGCCTTCGCGAGGCCCACGAGGATGCAGGTGGTGGGTGGCCCGGCCGCGCTGCACCCGCGCCGCCTCCGAGCCAGCGGACAGGCCCACCACCTCGGAATTCAGAACAAGCGCGCCAGGAAGCGCTCCAGGTGCTCGAAGTACGCAGGCGCATTCACCGCCAGGATGGAGTTGTGGTCGCCCTTCTCAAATCCGACCAGGAGCTTGTCCGAAGAGCCGCTCGCCCTGTGGTTGGCCTCGGCGTGCTCGAACCCCACGAGATGATCGTTGCGGGCGTGGAGGATCAAGGTCGGACCGTCGTAGTCGCGCAGCTTGGAGGGCTGGTCGAAGTGCTGTGAGACGGCGCTCGACAAGCGCTCCCACGAGGTCTGCAGCTCGTGCGCATCGAGGTACCGGTCCAGGCGCTGCGACAGGTCGGAGATCCCACTCTCCAGGATCAACCCCGCCGCCTCCGGAAACCGCCTCACCAGCTCGGTTGCATACAACGACCCGATGGAGCGACCGAAGGCCACGATCCGATCTGCGGGAACCCCCGCAGCACGCACGATCTCGGACACGTCGTCCAACATGCTGGCCATGAGCGGCCGCCCCGTCGAGCCTCCATACCCCCGGTACTCGGCCAGGAAGACGTCGTACCCCATGGCCTGGATGGCGGGGACGAAGTCGGGGATCCAGTGGTGGACCAGCTCGCCGTTGCCGTGGAAGTGCACGAACAGGGGGCGGTCCGACGGAGGCCCCGAGCGCCAGCACGCGAGGGTGGCCCCGCGGACAGGCACCTCGACGGCATCGGGCAGCGGCACTCGCTGCGGAAAGAAGTAGCGGCGGCCGATGAGCGGATGGTCGAGCAGCTCGAAGGAGCCGTCGTTCAGCCTGCACGGCAGGCCTGCCCGCCAGAGCGCATCCATGAGCAGCTCCGGATGCCACCTCTTGTTTACACCCTCCCCCACCGTGCACGCCTCAAGGGGTGCGGCGGCATCGATGCGCATCATGTTCTCCGGAGAGATGCCGACGAAGATCAAGCGCAGGTAGTCGATGGACAGCTCTCCGGCCGTGCCGTCCGGGAAGCTCACGCGAATCGAAGTCATGGAGCTCCCTGGCCTTCGGCGAAGGATAGGCGGCATCAGCGGTTTCGACCAGGTGCACCTGAGCCAC